>JBGTIE010000049.1:0-2770 GCA_041745855.1 Lysobacterales bacterium
CCAGGAAGCGCCATAAGCCGTGCAGACAGCGTTGCCATCGCGCCTGTTTCGAGTACGAGTACGAGTACGAGTACCGTTGCACTGAGTACGAGTAGAGAAGCCGCGACGACCTCAGTCCACATCAGTTTGACTCGCACCCGAACCGAACCCCTTCGCCCCGGGGGCTCGCCACGTCGCCCTACCCTGCGTATCCTTGTCGCTTCATCGACACGCGCCCACGCCATGAGCTGTCCCACCTTCGATTCCGACCATCCGCTGATCCGGGCCGTCGACCGCTGTGTCGATTCGGCCTCCGACGAGTTGTGTACTGCCGCGCTGCGCAAGACCCTTTGCCACATGATCCGGGCCGGCGAGCTGCAGCTGCCTGAAGAGGTCTTCCAGACCGTCGATGGTCACTACGCCCGCCGTGAGCTGTATCAGAGCGAGCGCTATGGCTACTCTATGGTCGCGATGACCTGGGGTCCGGGTCAGGGTACGCCGATTCATGATCACAGCGGCATGTGGTGCGTCGAAGGGGTGATCCGCGGCACGATCGAGGTGATCCAGTACGAGATGACCGGCTGCTCCGGTGAGCGCTTCCGTTTCGAGGAGCGCGGCTGCATCCAGGCCGGCGAAGGCTCCGCCGGCAGCCTGCTGCCACCGCACGAATACCACACCATCGCCAACCCGTCCGACGACGAGGTCGCCGTCTCCCTGCACATCTACAAGGGTGAAATGTGTCGGTGCGCGGTATTCAGTCCGGAAGGCGAGGATTGGTATACGCGGAAGTGGCGGGAGCTTGGATTGGATTGAGAGACTGCGGCGGGTTGGATTTCAAGTTCCAATCAGAGTGTTTTAGGTTTTACGTTTGAGGTTTTAGGGTAAGAGCCAGAGCGTGAGCAAGTCGAAGGCGACCAAGCCACGCGCTCTTGATCTGCCCTAAAACCTAAAACCGTCTCCTATCCCAACCGCTCCAAAACCCCGCGCCGCTGCCCCTCCAATGCCGCCGGACACCGCTCCCCGAAACTAGAAAGATACTCTCCGATCGCCTCCATCTCCGTGCGCCAGGCCTTGCTGTCTACGCGCAACAAGGTTTCCAGTGCTTCGTCGCTGAGGCTGAGCTGATCCAGATTCAGTTCGCCGTCGGTGGGCAGGATGCCGATCGCGGTGGTGCGGCCCTGGGCCAGGCCGCTGCAGCGTTCGATCATCCATTCCAGCACGCGCAGGTTGTCGCCGAAGCCCGGCCAGAGGAACTTGCCGGCGGCGTTCTTGCGGAACCAGTTGACGTGGAAGATCTTAGGCGGCTCGCTGAGCTTGCTGCCGATATCCAGCCAGTGGGCCCAGTAATCGCCATAGTTGTAGCCGCAGAAGGGCTTCATCGCCATCGGATCGCGCCGCACCACACCGACCTGGCCGGTCGCCGCGGCGGTGGTCTCGCTGGCCATCCCGGCACCAACCAGCACGCCGTGGTCCCAATCCAGCGCCTCGAACACCAGCGGCACCAGCGAGGCGCGTCGACCGCCGAAGACAATCGCGCTGATCGGTACGCCGCGCGCCTGGTCGGCGACCGGTGAGAAACTCGGGCACTGCCGCATCGACACGGTAAAGCGGGAATTCGGATGCGCCGCCGGACCGTTGGCGGAATCAAAGTCACGTCCCTGCCAGTCCTTCGCCGGCCGCTGGTCGGACAGCCCTTCCCACCAGGGCCGGTTGTCGGCGGTTACCGCGACATTGGTAAAGATGGCGTCGTGATTGAGCATCGCCAGCGCGTTCGGGTTGGTATGCTCGCTGGTGCCCGGCGCCACCCCGAAGAAGCCTGCCTCGGGATTGATCGCCCACAGCCGGCCATCGGGCCCCGGGTGCATCCAGCAGATGTCATCGCCCACGGTCCAGACCTTCCAGCCCGGATGGGTCTCGGGCGGAATCAGCATCGCCAGATTGGTCTTGCCGCAGGCCGACGGGAAGGCTGCGGCGACGTAGTAGATCTGACCGGCCGGATTCTCGACCCCGACGATCAGCATGTGCTCGGCCAGCCAGCCTTCCTGCCGCGCCTGGTAGCTGGCGATGCGCAGGGCGTGGCACTTCTTGCCCAGCAGCGCATTGCCGCCGTAGCCCGAGCCATAGCTCATGATGCTCAGGTCCTGCGGGAAATGCATGATGTAGCGGCGCTCGGGATCGAGTTCGCCAATCGAGTGCAGGCCCTTGACGAAATGCCCCTCACGCTCGATCCGCGCCAGCGCAGCGCTGCCCATGCGGGTCATCATCTGCATGTTGACCGCGACATAGGGCGAGTCCGAGATCTCCACCCCGCAGCGTGCGTAGGGTGAATCGACCGGCCCCATGCAATAGGGAATCACGTACATCGTACGGCCGCGCATGCAGCCGGCGTACAAGGCGGCCAGCTTTGCCTTCGCCTCGGCCGGCGCCATCCAGTGGTTGTTGGGGCCGGCGTCCTCACGCGCATCGGTGCAGACGAAGGTCAGGTGCTCGACCCGCGCCACGTCGCGCGCGTCCGACCGATGCAGATAGCAGCCCGGGTGACTTTCCTGGTCGAGTTCGATCAACTCGCCGGTGGCCAGCATCTGCTCGGTCAGCCGTCGCCGCTCGGAATCCGAGCCGTCGCACCAGTGAACCTGATCGGCCTGCGTCAAGGCCGCCACCTCCGCCACCCACTGATTCAGCACGTCCAGCCGCGAGCTCATTTTGACTCCATAAAAATCAGACACTTAAGCAGACCGCGCGGGCACGCGGCCGGCCAAGATAGCGAGCGGGTGGGGGGAAAGCAACCAAG
>JBGTIE010000050.1:0-4924 GCA_041745855.1 Lysobacterales bacterium
GCGCCGGCGGCCGCGTCCCACATCAGAGCGCAAGCACCACGAGTAGTAGCGCGGTTCCGGCGCGCGCACCGCCACGATCTTCGCCTCGGTCCCGTTCGTGCCGGCGGCCGCGGCCCACATCAGAGCGCAAGCAACAGCAAGCGTGCAAAACCCAGAGCTAGAGCTTCGCCAGCAGGCTGGCTCCTACAAGTGCCAGAGCCAGAGCAATTGCAAGAGCTTCGCCAGCAGGCTGGCTCCTACAAGTGCCAGAGCCAGAGCAATTGCAAGAGCTTCGCCAGCAGGCTGGCTCCTGCAAGTGCCAGAGCCAGAGCAATTGCTAGAGCTTCGCCAGCAGGCTGGCTCCTACAAATGCAGGAGCAAAGCTAGGATCAAGGGCCGCTGCCTCTCGCCAGGGCGATATGCTCCTCTCCCAGCCTTCAGCCATTGAACCAACGCACCCCATGCCCAACCGCACCGTCGTAGTTGCCGCCGCGCTGTTGGATGAACGTGGCCGGGTACTGCTGGCGCAGCGGCGAGACGTTGATCGCAACCACCCCGGCTTGTGGGAGTTCCCCGGCGGCAAGGTCGAGGCGGGCGAGAGCCTGGCTTCGGCGCTGGCGCGTGAGTTGCATGAAGAGCTTGACCTGCCGCCTGAGCCATCCCAGTGGCGGACGATCCGCGGAGCGCGCGCCGACGATCCGGCTCGAAACCTGAGTATCCACCTGCTCTCCGGACGGCTGCGCCGGATGCCGCACCGGATCGAGCATCAGGCGCTGCGGTGGATCCGCCCGGTCGACGCCGTCCGCTTGCCGCTGGCGCCAATGGACCGACAACTGCTGCGCTGGATCGCGGTGCCGCGTCTACTCGCAATCATTTCCCAACAAGCGCTCCGGATCCGAACCGGCGTGAGGACGCTACCTGTCCATCAGCGCTGGCAGCTATTGCGGTGGCCAACCTTGACCAACACCCAGTACCACGACGCACTGACGCAATGGCTCGATTCGGGCCGAGAGCCCGGCTGTCCACTGCTGGTGCACAACCGGATCGACCTTGCTGCGTTGAACACGGTAGCCGGCGTACATCTGAGCGCTGCTTTGGCGCGAAGTCATCGTGAGCGCCCGCTGCCAACGACCAAGTGGCTCTCGGTGGCCTGCCACAACTTTCGGGAAATCGAGCAGGCCATGCGCATCGATGCTGACTTCCTGCTGCTCGCACCGGTGCGCCAGACCGCGACACACCCCGACGCAGCCGCGCTCGGCTGGCCCGCTTTCCGTGCCCTCATTCGGAGTGTCGATCGGCCCGTGCTGGCCCTCGGTGGCTTGGCACCTGTCGACCTGAAGCTGGCACGAGCGGCCGGCGCCCATGGCGTGGCCGGGATACGTGCCTTCGCCTGAGATGCGATTATCGGCCGGATTTCTTACCAGCCAGTTCCAGATACGCTGCATGCAGCGTGCCCACGGCATCACCCAGCGTCTCCAGATCGCCCTCGTTGTCGATCACATCATCGGCAATAATCAGCCGTTGCTCGCGGCTGGCCTGGGCATCGAGCATCGCGTTGGCCAGCGCCTGGTCGATGCCGTCGCGCGCCAACAGTCGTTGCAATTGGGTATGGCGGCTGACGTCCACGACCAGAATCCGGTCGACCCACGCATAGGCATCGCGGTTCTCGTACAGCAACGGGACCGCAAGCAGGGCATAGGGCGATGTGCAAGCGGCCAACTCGGCCAGCGCGGCAGCGCGAATACGCGGGTGGGTGATCATTTCGAGCGAATCACGCGCCGCCGGGTCGGCAAATACCCGTTCACGCATAGCCCGACGATCCAGGTCGCCATCGGCCGTCAGGATCGCTGTACCGAAATGCGCGACCAGCGCGGCCAGACCCCCGCTGTCCTTGGCCACGACCTGCCGTGCCAACGCATCGGTGTCGACCACCCCGACACCGTAGGCGGCGAACAGGTCGCTTACGGTGGTCTTGCCCGAGGCGATCCCGCCGGTCAGGGCTACTGTGTAGATCACTGATCCGGCCCGGGATCGACCATCCGCACCAGCTTCGACAGGCCGAGCAGGTTGACGCTGTGGGTTTCGGCGACTCGCCAGCGACTGCCCTGCAGGGTCTCTTCCATCGTCATCGTCGAGCGAAAACCGATGCGCGCAGCCAGCGGCGCCAGCAGACGTTCGCCCCAGCCCCAGCCGCCGCCGCTGAAATGGCTCAGAATGAGGATTTGCCCGTCCGGCGTGCATACTCGCTCGGCCTCGCGCAGCAGACGAGCCGGATCCGGCGTTACCGTGATGACATAGGGCAGGGTGACGCAATCGAAACTGGCGTCGTCGAAGGGCAATTTCTCGGCATCGGCCAGCAGCAGGCTGGTCCTTTCACGCAGCCCATCGTGCTCCAGGCTCCGTTGAGCCTTTTGCAGCATCTCCGACGACAGGTCCACCCCGACCAGGCGCGTGGTCACCGGGTACCGGGCCAGCAGCAGGCCGGTTCCCACCCCAATCTCCAGCAGCCGCGCCGGGGCCGCTTTGGCCACCGCCCTGGCCAGTGCCCGGCGCCCCCCGTCAAGCACGGCACCGAAGACCAGGTCGTATAAGGGCGCGTACCAGCGATAGGTATCGAGCACACTGGAGTGATCGATGGCGGGTCCTTTGCTCCCGGCACCGTTGAGCCGGCCGCCGTTGCGCCCGCGCTCCCTTGATTCGGCTGGCTTGCGCTCAGCCAAGACGAAAGATCGGCTGCCAGGCCGCCAGTCGGTCTCCAAGGATCAGCATCAGCCAGCCGGCGGCAGCGAGAAAGGGGCCGAAAGGAATCGGCACATTTCGATCGCGCCCGGTCACCGCCAGGATCACCCCGCCGATCACCGCCCCGACCACCGACGACAACAGGATGATGCCCAGCAGCGCCTGCCAGCCCATCCAGGCGCCGAGCGCGGCGAGCAGCTTGAAATCGCCATAGCCCATCCCTTCCTTGCCGGTGATCAGCTTGAACAGCCAGAATACCGACCACAAGCTAAGGTAGCCCGCCGCCGCGCCGATCACCGCGTCGGTTGGCGAGGCGAAGGCGCCCTGGGTGTTGAGCAGCAGTCCCAGCCACAGCAGCGGCAGGGTCAGCGAATCCGGTAGCAACTGGGTGCGAAAGTCGATCCCGGCGCCGGCCATCAGCACCGCGCTGAAGATCATCGCCCAAAGCAACTCCCAACTCAGGCCGAACTTCCACCAGCAGGCCAGGAAGGCCAGCGCGGTCAGCAGTTCGACCAGCGGGTACTGCCAGGAAATCCCAGTGCCACAGGCCTTGCAGCGCCCGCGCAGCAGCGCAAAACCGATCAGCGGAATGTTGTGCCAGGGCTTGATCGCGGTGCCGCACTTCGGGCAATGCGAGCCCTTGACCACTATCCCAGGCGGTGCGGGATCGTTGCCTGCCTCCGGCAACTCCAGCACCTCTCGCGCCTGCTGCCGCCAGCCCCACTCCATCCGCACCGGCAGACGCAAGATCACGACGTTCAGGAAGCTGCCAATGATCAGACCGAAGCCAAACACGAACAGCGGAAGCAATGCCAACAGCGTGGCGTCATCCATGACGCATCATTCCCTCTGGCTCAGGAATCTCGACAAGCCCGGCTACATCACCGCCGCAAGCTTGAACACCGGCAAGTACATGCCGACCACCATGCCACCGACGATGACGCCGATGATCACCATGATGAAGGGTTCGAGCAGGCTGGACAGGGCATCAACGGCATTGTTGACCTCCTGCTCGTAAAATTCAGCGACCTTGATGAGCATCGTATCCAGTGCGCCGGATTCCTCACCGATGGCCGTCATCTGCACAACCATGTTCGGGAAGACCCCGGTCTGCCGCATGGCCAGGTTCAACTGGTGGCCGACGCTGACGTCTTCCTTCACCCGCAGCACCGCGGCGCCGTAGATCACGCTGCCGGTTGCACCGGCCACGGTCTCCAGCGCCTCCACCAGCGGTACACCGGCGCGAAAGGTGACGGCCAGCGTTCGGGCAAAGCGGGCGATGGCCGAGTTGTGCAGGATCATGCCGATCACCGGCAACTTCAGCGTCATCCGTTCCAGAGCATGCGCAAAAGCTGGGCTGCGTTTCTTCAGGGCGATCAGTCCGTAAATCGATCCCACCCCGATGAAGAGTATTGCCCACCACCACTTGATCATGAACTCCGAAGCGTTGACGATCATCTGAGTGAACGCCGGAAGGTCCGCGCCGAAGCTCTTGAACAGGTTCTGGAACTGCGGCACCACGAAAATCAGCAGGATGGCACTCACCAGCAAGGCCACCGCGATGACCACAGTCGGGTAGATCAGCGCTTTCTTGATCTTGCCCTTGAGCGTCTCGATGTTTTCCTTGTAGGTCGCGATCGTGTCCAGAACCACGTCCAGCACGCCGGCACCTTCGCCGGCCCGGACCAGATTGACGAAGAGTTCGTCGAACTGGACTGGATGCTTGGCTAGAGCCTCGTTCAGCGTCGCGCCGCCTTCGACATCACCCTTGATCTTGGTGAGCAATTCCTTGAAACGCGGATTGGATTGACCACCCGCAATGATGTCGAAGCTCTGCACCAGTGGCACACCGGACTGAATCATCGTGGCAAGCTGGCGCGAGAAGATGGAAATTTCACGGGACTTGATCGGTGTACCCGACTTGCCGAAGAGCGACGAGCGCTTCTCCTTGACCGCGGTAGGATTGATGCCGCGACGGCGCAACTCGGCTTTGATCAGATTGGCGTTCTTGCCGAGTTCTTCACCCTTCAGAACCACGCCGCGCTTGTCCTTGCCCTCCCAGGTGAAGGTGAGCAGGGATGTACTGGACACACTGCTGGCTGCTTTGGTCGCCATGGCTTTCGATTCCTGACTCTAGTCCTTGGTCACGCGGTTGATCTCGGCAAGACTTGTAACACCATTTCTGGCCTTCAGCAGTGCCGAAGCT
>JBGTIE010000051.1:0-3884 GCA_041745855.1 Lysobacterales bacterium
GCCATGCGCATCTCGGTGCCCGAGGCCAACCCGACGCTGTCGCTGACCGCCTCGCTCGGCATCACCTTCCCCTTCAACATCCTGATCGGCATACCGCTCTACCACGCGCTGGCCGAGCGCATTCACCAACTCGCCGGAGGCTGACATGGGCACGCACACCCGCAAGCTGCTGACGGTCGTCACCGAAGCCGCCCTCGAGAGCGTCATCCGGCGCGACCTGAAACAGCTGGGCGCCCGCGGCTACACGATCACCGACGCCCGCGGCAGCGGCGACCGCGGCGTCCGCAATGCCAGCTGGGAATCGAGCAGCAACATCCGCATCGAAGTGGTCTGCAGCGATGCCACCGCCGCGAAGATCTCCGATCACCTGCAGCAGCACTACTACGCCCACTACGCGATGATCATCTATCTGGCGGACGTGGAAGTGCTGCGGCCGGAGAAGTTTTGAGAGCTGTTCCCGTGGCCCGTTCCAGTGGCCAGTGAGGAGCCGCAGTCCGGGCTCGCCCCCGGGCCTTCGTCATTGCGAGACCCCTTTTTCGGCCCGTCGTGCACACGGGCCATGAACCAGCAAGAGCGGTCTCACGCGGAGACGCGGAGGACGCGGAGGAAGCAAAAGCGAGGCGTCTAGTGCGAACAGCAGTCGGAAACCGGGTTCACGACGCGTGATGTCGTTGTGCTCTTGAAAGCTCTCTCCGCGACCTCCGCGTCTCCGCGTGAGAAAGCTTCTTCGTCCGAGCGCCTTCTTCGATCTGGAAATGACATGGGCCATGGTCCCGGCACCGTAATTCAATGGGTTACGAGTTGGGTTCATGGAGAGGAAGCCCAAGCGACCGCGGCGATCCAGTTGCGTTTCGCTGTTGCTTTACCGCCCTGAAAGGGCAGCACACGTTAGCCTGGGGCAGCGCCCCAGGAAAACCGGATCGCGAAGACCAGCCCTGAAAGGGCGAACCATGGTCGAGTGCTGAAATGTTGGTGCGATTCAATGCGCGTTGGCGGTCGTGTCGGCTTGCCGCGCGAGCTGGAATTGGGCGCCCCTTCAGGGCTCGGGATCGACGCGCTGCTTACCTGGGGCGTTGCCCCAGGCTAACGTTTGCTGCCCCGTTGGGGCGAAGAACACAGCGTAGCGAGCTGCTCATAAAACTGTTTTACGTCATTGGTTCATGGAGAGGTTCCCGTCGCATCTCTCAGGCCTTGATCCAAGGGTCAATCACCTCAAGCTGCGGATACGGAAAATCCCGGAGATTTCGCGTTACCAACGCAAGCCCATGGGTCAGGGCCGTGGCTGCGAGCAGGCTGTCGACGATCGGTAGGGGACGGCCGGCCCGCGCAGCTTCGTGACCCCAGCGAACGGCCACGCGTGCGTCCACGGGCAAGACCCGACCGCTGAAGAAGGCTGGCAGTTCGGCCTCGAGCCAGTCCAGCAATTGTTGCTTGCGCGCCCCCTCCGGCAACTTCCCGATCCATTTACGCAGCTCGCCCAGTGTCAGCACGGAGAGATACAGGGTCGTTGCCGGCCTGCTTTCCAGCCACCGAGTCACGTTGGCATCGGGGCGACTGCGGCGCAGTTCTGAAAGAACGTTGGTGCCGACCAGATATCCGGGCTAGACAACCCAGTTCTCTACCTGCAGACCGCGAACCCGCGCGAACTCGCGAGTATTGTTCGTAACCAGGGTCGCGCCCAAGGCCTTGGCATGGGCGGAGATCAATTGGTCGAGCGCCCCAATCGGCTGGCCGCGAGTCTCCAGATCCGCTCGAAGTTCGCCATAGACGCGCATCGCGTCGGCGTCGAATGGCATGACGTCAAGTGGGGCAAGGAACTTCTGCAGTGCGTCTACATTGCGCCGGGACCCACTTTTCGACACGCCAAACCAGAGTTCTGCACCCGTGATGCTGGAAATCCCGACTTGGCCGACCGTGAACTGCTCCAAACGACGCCAAACCGTCTCGGGGCGACGATTGATGATGTAAATGCAAATGTCGGTATCAAGCAGATAGAGCAAGCTCATCACTCTGGCCATTCCGCGGGGGCGTCCTGCTGCGGCTGTTCGCGCTCGATCTCGAAGCCGGGTTCAAATTCTTCGAGCGCCTCACGCATCAATGACCATGGCGCTTCCAGTGGCAGCAGGAGCACCCCATTGCCGAAACGTCGGACGATGACCTCGCTTCCCTCGAAGCGTAGCGCCTTCGGCAGGCGCACCGCCTGGCTACGTCCGGACTTGAAGAGCTTTGCTGTGGCGCTCATGGTCAATTTCCAAGATGGTAGGCATCAATGATGGATATCACGACCAGCGAAGTCAATCCGCCAAGACCAGCACCACCGCCGGCGTCGCGCGGGCGACGAGGTCTTCGAGTTCGGCTGGCTCGGCGGGCTGATTGGCGACCGCAATGTCGACCTTCGGCAGCAGCGTGCTGAGGTAGCTCACCTTGACCGCATAGTTCACGTTCTGCGGCAGGTCTCCGGTCCAGCGGAACTGAAACAGGAATTTCGCTTGCATCCCGCGAAACCTCGCTAGGAGCAAAACCGCGCCACGGCGTGCCCAGCGTGATGAAAGCGGGCGGCGGCCGCAGTAGAAGGTTCATGAAACTTCCGGGCTAGAACCACCGCCTCACGGCACTGCAATACTCCTCGAACTCAGACCCGAACTGGCCGCGAAGCGCGCGCTCTTCAGGAATGATCTGGAAGCGGCTGAGCCAGACCACGAAGGGAATCAGCATCAGCAGCGCGCTGGCCTGACCCAGATAAAGGCCCCAGCCGATCAATCCGAATACGAAACCCAGGTACATCGGGTTGCGGGTAATTCGGTAGATGCCATCTCGCACGATCGCCGAGCTGCGGTCGGGAGTCATCGGATTAACGGTCGTGGCATAACGACGGAAGGCCAGTACGCCGGCAAGAGCGATCGCGAACCCCAGCAGCACGAGAGCTACAGCCAACCATCGCGCGCCGACGAAAGTGAGCGCGCCGAACGGCAGCCAGCGCGCAACGACCCACATCGCGAGCGCGCAGATCGCGACAAGAACGAGTGGTGGGATCTTTAGCTCCAGGCTCGGCACACAGCATCCTCATCCGCTACGCTCGTCGGCCTTGACAGTGATGCTGCTCATTGCCTATCCAGCACGACAACCAACTCCCGCGATCCGGTCCCACAACAATTCGCCTCTCCCGGCTTCACGAATCTCTGACTGATCATTAATTCGCCGTTGCTCAGACTGAACTCCAGGTTCTCAAAGTCCGATGTGGGGAACCATGCCATGGCCGGAACGCCCTGACGCAGGAGCACCGCTCCGGTTCCGTTTGGCCGGCACTGACCGTCCAGAGCAGCGACGATTCTGATCAACTCAAGTTCACCTTGGCGATCGGCTTCAAGCCACAGAATCCAGCCCGAATAAGCCAGTCGCTTTTCGAGCGGGTTGTCGGCCCCGCGTCCGTCTCCCGCGCAAAGTGGCTCGTTGCGCGAGTCGTATTCGTGCCTGGTCAGTTCAGGAAATTTTCCCTGCAAGTCATGCACAACCAGCCAAGGCTCAGCGTGCAGAGCGGACGTCATGATCAAGCTCAGGACAAGAAAGCGAATCACACCAGATCCCCAGAGGAAATTGAAAGCAGTAGCTTGTAAAACGCAAAACGAAAAACGTAAAACCTAAAACGAGCATTCATGCCCCAACCCTAACCCAAACCAACCGATGATCGCTAGCCACCACCCATTCCGCCCCAGGCTCGTCATCGAGTGGCCAATGCACGCCCGCGTCCATGACATTCAGATCGTGCGAGGGCAACACATAGTCCGCCCGCAGATGCCCAGGACCGCGCTCGGAATCAAACGCGCCGGTGTCGGCGGCCGGGTCGCCGCGGTGGCCTTCGTTGGCGCCGCCGGCGCGTTCGGCAG
>JBGTIE010000052.1:0-7663 GCA_041745855.1 Lysobacterales bacterium
CCCTCGATTCCGATTCCGATTCCGATACCGATTCCGACCCCGACTCCCGACTCCCGACTCCCAACTCCCAACTCCCAACTCCCGACCGCGCTTGACCGCTACTGATCTCGCGCACAGCTGATATCCAGCGCCGCCTCGACGGTCGCGTTGTAAACCGACAGTCGACAGTTGTAGCCGGCGCCATCAAAGCGGCCCTCGTAGTAATCCGGGCTGGTGGCCTGGCTGCCGAGCATGTCGTAGCCCAGACGGCGCAATTGCTGCACCATCGCGTCGATTGGCCAGCGCTGGTGGTCACCGCCGCGAGCGGAGAGCCAGCCCACCGCCAGACTCAGCTCTTCTGGTGTACTCACCAGCCGGATCGTGCACAGCTCACCGGCGAAGGCCAGCGTGTCCTCGATCCGGTCATGCTGCGTCGGCTCCAGCCGGCGCAGGCCCTGCAGGCGGGTCGTCGCGATACCTGGCTGCCGCGCCAGATCGGCAATCAGGTTGATCATGCTGGCGCGGTTGGGCATGACGGCAAAGCCGCCGGCGATGTCGTCGCAGCGATAGCGCCCGAACAACTCGCTCGTGGACGCGTAACGATTGCCCGGGCGACCTGGGCTGTTGCTGCCGGGGCGATCGAGCTGCATCAGCTCCTGCCGGCTCGCGCCCGGACAGGGAGACTGGGAATAGCTCAGGCCGCCGTCTTCGCCGACACATTTGTAGATCGCCGACTGGGCCAGGGCGCTGGCTGGCAGCAGTCCGGCCAGCAGCCAGGCGGCGAGGCAGACGAACATGGAGAATCGCATGAGGCAGTGTTCCTTTCCGGCGCAGGTGGCGGGAGTCAGAGTAATGGCTCAATCGGCAGCAGGCGCAGGATCTGGGTCAACGCGCGCCGGTGCAGGGCCGCCGGTTCATGGGTGTGGATGCGTGCTTCGCCGGCCAGATCGTCGATCCAGATCATCTGCCCGCGAGGGTCCAGTTCAACCTTGTAGGCGCGCTGCGGATCGGTGCCTTGCCGAAAGACCTCGGTGAGGTGGTGGGCCAGTTCAGCGCTGTCCAGAATCACCCCCATCTCGCAGTTGAGTCGGGCCGAGCGTGGGTCCAGATTGAAGGAACCGACGAAGATCGAACGGCCATCCATCACCGCTGCCTTGGTATGCAGGCTGGCGCGGGACGATCCCAGGCCCATCCGTCGGCGCCGGTCGGCACCAGGCTCGACGTCCGGCTTGAGCTCGTACAGCTCCACCCCGCCCTCAAGCAATTCGCGCCTGTAGCGGATGTAACCGCTGTGCACGGCGGCCACGTCGGTGGCGGCGAGCGAGTTGGTCAGGACTTCGACCTCGACCCCGCGTGCCTCCATGCCGATCAGGCCGGCGCTGCCGGCCTTGCCCGGAACGAAGTAGGGCGAAATGACCTTGACCGAATGCTCGCTCGCCTGGAAGGCCTCGATCAGTCCCTCGCGAACCCCTGGCAAGATCTCAGTGGCGGTCGGATCGGCCTTGCGCGGGTCATCCACCAGCAGGCGCGCGTGGCGGGTCACCACCGGGGCGGTATCGCCGGAAAGTATTCCGCTCCACAGTTCCGATTCGCGGGTCCGCGTCAGATAGACGCTCTGTTGGGCTTCCTCCCAGGTTTTGCCCAGACGCCGGCGCAACTGGTCCAGGTCCTCGACCCGCCCTCCCCGGATACCGCGCACATAGGCCATCGGCACCGACAGCACGTCGTTCCAGTAGCGGTCGAACTGCTCGGCCGCATCGGCCACCAGTTGACCGACGATGACCAGGTCCAGATCCTCGAAGTTGACGTCCGGATCGGCGTCGAAGTACTCGTTGCCGATATTGCGACCGCCGATCAGCGCGACCCTCGTATCGACCAGCCAGAGCTTGTTGTGCATGCGCCGATTGACCTGGCTGCCGCGCGCCAGGATCTCGATGGAGGTCCGGATCCAGCCCTGGCGGGTGAACCACGGATTGAACACGCGCACTTCGATCTGGGGATGGTGATCCAGGCTGGCGAGCATCTGGGACTTGTTGCGGGCGTCCAGATCGTCGATCAGCAGGCGCACGCGGACGCCGCGGTCGGCCGCGGTCAGCACTTCGTAGGACAGCAGTTCCCCTGTCAGGTCTTCATGCCAGATGTAGTACTGCAGATCCAGGCTCAGGGTCGCACTCTCGGCGCTGAAGGCGCGCAGGGCGAAGGCATCGACACCATTGGGCACCAACCGCAAACCCGAAGTGACCCGGTCGTCGGGTAGCCGCGGCCCGACCCGGGCGGCCACCGGACCGCTCTCGGCCGGCGCGAAGGCGTAGCTGTAATTGCGCACCATGCCCGGGCGGTGGGCGGTGCAGGCGGCCAGCAAGAGCAGCAGCACGCATGACGCGAGCAGTAGCCGTGGTCGGCAAGTCGGGCATCTGTCGCGAACGTGGAGCAAGCGCGTCGTCCTCAAAGCAAGGGCCGGAAGCGGACTTTAACCGAATCGCCTGGCGCCTGTTTCTGGCCGAGTTGAAGCCGGGATCGAGTCAAACTGATGCGGACGAGGCTCTCGCGACCGCGGAGTCGGGAGTCGGGAGTCGGGAGTGCGCAACGGCTAGAGGTTCGCTCTTGCTGTTGTTGCCGCACCTGGCCTGCTGACGGCGTTCAAGTCGTTCGAATGCTCTGGTGACTGACCATGGCTTTTGCTTTGGCGTTGGTCTTTCGCTCTGCCCTTCGCCCTTGCCTTACTCCCGACTCCCGACTCCCAACTCCCGACCTGAAGCAATTGATCCCCTCCTGCGGCACCAGTTTGAATCGAACCCGGGCAGAAGCGAGTGAGCAAACAATCATCGCCAGGTGAGACATTTTGTACTGTCGGCGCACTGATCTCTGGAACACCCGCCGGAACCGTGCTGATGAAGCCGAACCCAGACCAGTCACCCCCGACATCCCCGGATCTGAACCGGATTGAACCCGGGCCCGCATCCAACTCGGCCCTCGCGCCGCAGGACGAGCCGCACGAGCTGTGGCAACGCCTGGATCTGGAACGGCGCCTACTGGAAGTAGCGATCGACCGCGGCGACTACGACCACTTGCCCGTTGATCCAGCCACGCTGCACCTGCTCCAGGCGCGCCTGTGCCAGCGCTTCGCACCCCATCTGACCGGCTGGCGCTGCGTTGATCCGGGTCTGCGGCAGTTGCTGCTGCCGCGGCCGCATAGCCTCTACCCGCGCGTCGTAAAGCACATGGCGGCAGCCAGTGAGCGCATTGCCAGGGACTGCGGCCACGGTCGGGAATCGCTGATCGACGCGCTGGCCTTCCTCGAAGGTGGGCTGCTCGCCCTGCACCCCTTCAACAACCTGTGCGAACCGTCGATCCGGCTGCTGATGCGGCTGCAGCTGCGTCGTCTGGGGCGGCCGGGAGTCGCGCTCGATCGGGACACGACCCCGCTCTACCTGCAGGCGATCAGCGATGGCCGGCTCGGCCGCTGGGCCTGGCTGGTGCCGGTCTGGCGCTTGCGGCTGGACTGGTCCAGCGGCCCACTGCGAGGCTGAAAAGACTCTTGCGGGAACCGGCCAGCGGTTCCCGCCGAGAGTGCGCGGAGGCTTTACTTGCCTTTGGCAGCAGCCTTCAGTTCCGCCGCCTTGTCGGTCTTTTCCCACGAGAACGCGGTGTAATGCTCGCCCTTGCTGCCTTTGAGCTCGACCGGCTTGCGACCGAAATGACCGTAGGCGGCGGTGCGCTGGTACATCGGATGGATCAGGTCGAGCATCTGCAGGATGCCGTAGGGGCGCAGGTCGAAGTGGGCCCGGATCAGCTTTTCCAGTGCCTCGTCGGAGATTTTGCCGGTACCGAAGGTGGTGGCCGAAATCGAGGTCGGTTCGGCCACGCCGATGGCATAGCTGACCTGGATCTCGCAGCGATCGGCCAGGCCAGCGGCGACGATGTTCTTGGCGACGTACCGACAGGCGTAGGTCGCCGAGCGATCGACCTTGGACGGATCCTTGCCGGAGAAAGCGCCACCGCCATGCCGGGCCATGCCGCCGTAAGTATCGACGATGATCTTGCGCCCGGTCAGGCCGCAGTCACCGACCGGACCGCCGATCTCGAACTTGCCGGTCGGGTTGATGTGGATCTGCTTCTTCGACAGGCCGGCGAGCCAGGCCTTCGGCAGGATCGGAGTCAGCACATGTTCGTAAATGCCATCAAATATGTCTTTCGCCTTTACGCCCGGATCATGCTGGGTCGACAACACCACCGCATCAAGCCCGCTGATCTTGCCGTCGACATAACGCAGGGTCACCTGACTCTTGGCATCCGGACGCAGCCACGGCAGTGGCGAGTTCTTCTGCTTGCGGACCTTCGATTGCTGCTCCACCAGCCGGTGTGAGTAGTAGATCGGTGCCGGCATGAACTCGGGTGCCTCGTTGCAGGCGTAGCCGAACATCAGACCCTGGTCGCCGGCGCCCTGCTCCTCGGGCTTCTTGCGATCGACGCCCTGGCGGATGTCCGGGCTCTGCTTGCCGATCAGGTTGATGACGCCGCAGGTGCTGCCGTCGAAACCGACCGCCGAGGAGGTGTAGCCAATGCCGTTGATCACCTTGCGCACCAGATCCTCCAGATCGACCCAGGCGGTGGTGGTGATCTCGCCGGCGACGATCGCCACGCCCGTCTTGACCATCGTCTCGCAGGCCACGCGGGCGAACTTGTCTTCGCTCAGAATCGCGTCCAGCACCGCATCGGAGATCTGATCGGCGACCTTGTCCGGATGACCCTCGGACACTGATTCGGAAGTGAACAGGTACGCACTCATGTATCTATCCTTATGTCGGGATGAAGCGATGAATAGTGCTGGCAGGGCGCGGATGATACATGCGTCGGGGCCGCGCGGCACCTGTTCGCTGCGCCGTTCGTTCAGACGACCGACTGCGTCGGCCAGTGCGTACATGGGCACGCCTACTTCCATGCAGCGACCATCAACGGTGGATATTGGCTCGACAGGGCGGCTTGCGTGACGTTCAGGTTGCGATCGAGCGGGCTTGCAACCAGATCGTAGCGGAGCTGCCATCGGCCAGACGCCGATGGGGCGCAGGCTGCCCGCAGTATCACGGATGGAGCAAGCAGATGCGACAGATCCCACCGTATGAATTGCGCAGCGTCTTTCTGTCCGATCTGCATCTGGGTTCGCGCAACTGTCAGGTCGATGCGCTGATCGAGTTCCTCGGCCAGATTCGATGCCAGCGGTTGTATCTGGTCGGTGATGTGTTTGACCTGTGGTGGATGACCCGCTTCCGCGCCCGCTTCGGCAAGGCCGAACGGCATGTGATTGCGCAGATCGACCGGCTCGCCCGACGCGGCAGCGAGGTTATCTACATTCCCGGCAACCACGATCAACCGGTGCGCAACTGGAGCGGCTTGCCGCTGGCGCGCTGGAAAATCCGCCGGCGCGCGGTGCACACGCTGGCCGATGGCCGACGCCTGCTGGTCACCCACGGTGACGAGTTCGATACGCTGGTCCGTCTGGGCGGGCTGGAAGAGTGGCTGGGCGAGCAGATGCACGAGGTGCTGCTCTCCAGCAACCGCTGGACCAACCGTGCCCGCCAGGCACTGGGCCTGCCGTACTGGTCACTGGCCAGCTTTCTGAAGGGCCAGTCCAGCCGCGCCGAGCGCTTCATCGAACGCTTCCGTCGGGCGGTGCTGGCAGACGTTCGCAGACGCGGCCTGGACGGCGTGGTCTGTGGTCACGTACACCTGCCGGAACTGCGCCAGATCGATGGCCTGATCTACGCCAACGACGGCGACTGGGTCGAGAGCCTGACCGCCATCACCGAAGACCTCGACGGCCGCCTCGCTCTGGTCAGCGCCGCAGCCGTACCACTGCTGATCCAGGAACTGGCCCCGACCCCGATCAACCGCCTGTTGCCCGAGCACGGCTAGCGCGTCGTCCCTGGATTGCGACCAATCGTAGGCCGGTTCCTCGCGCCCGCACGCTCCGATTCACGCGCCGATCCGCAACGCGCGAGGCGGCCGGCGCTCCTGCTCCGCCTCCTCAAAGAGCTTTGAAGAGCTTTCAACACAAAGGACACAAAGGACACAAAGGAGAGCAGAGCGGAGAATACGGTTGGACTGCGCTTTCTCCGCGTCTCCGCTTGCGATTGATCTTGCTCTGGCCTCAATGGCAGCACGTGAAAAAAGTAGTGTCACGCGGAGACGCGGAGGTCGCGGAGAGAGCACGAGCAGATTGCCGGTCATTCCCGAGGGCATGCCCAGCACCCACCACAATCGCTCTTCCTTTGTGTCCTTTGTGTCCTTTGTGTTGAATGCTCTGGCTCTGGCTCTTTCGATGGACCAGGGAATCGCTGCCGGGCTTAACAGCCCGGCAGCGTCCCGACCTTATTCGAACCCGTCGCTGAGCAGCTCGTCGCCGAAGTTCAGGATCACTACCGAGCCGTCATGGTCGGAGCTGCGCAGTGGCGTCAGTGGCGTCTGTGACTCGATCTTGCGCGATTCGGCATTGCCACGGCCGAAGCCAAAATCGGCGTAGAAGGGCTGCGCGCTCATGTTCAACAGCGTGTGGTCGAGCGCCTGGGCGAAGCAGCCAACCGAGTTGAAGTTGGTACCGCAGCCAAACATGAACGAGTAATGGTCGTCTTCGGGCAGGTTGAACATGACCTCGAACAACGGCGGATCGACAATATTGCCGACGATTGCCGGGTAGATGTCCTGGATCTCGAACAGCGTGTCGCGCGGAATGCCGTCGTCGGCCACATTCGCATCACCGCGGACGATCCCCATCACGTCGGCATAGCCGTCGGTGTACTCGAAGGCATTGAAATCGCCGAGGGAAATCAGGGGCACGGTCGGGTTGGCGGTCTGGTAGACCTGCTGCTCCTGTGCGATCGCGACGGCCTGCTCCAGCCGCTTGCGCCGGACCCGGTTGGCGTTGGCCAGGTTGTTCTGGTTGTCGATGCCGCTGAGCGAACGGAAATGACTGACCATGACGGCAAAGTCTTGGGTGGCGCCAGCCTCGGTCTGGAAGCTGCCCTCAAGCAACAGCGTCGGCCGGTCGTGCAGCGTGCACGGCGCGGTACCGCTGCACTCGTTGGTTAGCTGATCCAGGCGCAACTGGGTGACCTGATCGACCGTGACATCGCGCCAGATAAACGCGTTGTTGATGCCACGCGGATCATTGCCGGAGAAGATCGCGCCGGAGTATTGAACTGACGGATCGTCGACCGCGATGCGGGCGATCAGCGCGTCGACCGCGGTCTGGTTCTCGACCTCGATCAGACCGATCACATGCGGCGAATTGAGCACGTCCCGGATATAACTCGACAGCTTGCCCAGCTTGAGCTCGAACTCGGCCGGCGTCAGCACGGTGTCGTCCACGTCCGGATCATCGACCGTGTCGAACAGGTTCTCGACATTGAAGTTGGCGATCGAGATCTGGTTGTAGCCGGCGATCGGTGCCGGCGACGGGATCTGCGCCGGTGCGCCATTGACGCTGATGGACGTCGGCCACAACTCGTAACCACCGAACTCGTAGCCGATGATGCCGGTAGCGGTGACCCGCGTGCCCGGGATGTAGACATCGTTCGGCAGTTGGCCAAGGCGATCCACGTCGATCTCGAACAGTTCCGGATTGCCGTCCCACAGCGCCACGCCGGGCGGCAGCCCGGGCTCGCCGGCGGCGGCCGGCGCGATGCCG
>JBGTIE010000053.1:0-13645 GCA_041745855.1 Lysobacterales bacterium
AGGGCTCAGGGCCCAGGGCCCAGGAGGTCAAGAGCCGCCTCGATCGGCTGATGCAGCACCCATCTTGACTCCAACTGGGCCCTGGGCCCTGAGCCCTGGGCCCTTGAAGCTACCCCGATACCCCGAAGCTCAGTTTGACGCGCACCGCATCGGCCGTAGCAGGTTCTTGAAGTATCCGGGCTAGAATATTCAAATCGCCGCACCGGGAGGGACGGCTCCAGCGGGCCCCGACCAGGCCCCGAGCCTACCGAAGTGATTCCCACTTCGGCGTCTTCCTTTTCCCTTTCCGTACCCGGCGCACACCACGGGAGAGCACCACATGGTTTTCGAATCGATCGGCACGATGGGCCACGAAGAAGTCGTCTATTGCCACAACCCCGACGCCGGCCTGAAGGCGATCATCGCCATCCACAACACCGTGCTCGGCCCGGCTCTGGGTGGTTTGCGCATGTGGCCCTACAAGACCGAGGAGGAAGCTCTCAATGACGTGCTGCGGCTGTCCCGCGGGATGACCTTCAAGGCCGCCGTTTCCGGCCTGAACCTTGGCGGCGGCAAGGCGGTGATCATCGGTGACCCGTCCAAGGACAAGAGCGAGGCGCTGTTTCGCGCGCTCGGACGCTTCATCAACTCGCTCAATGGCCGATACATCACGGCCGAGGACGTCGGCATCGACGTCAACGACATGGAGTACATCCTGAAGGAAACCGAGTACGTCACCGGCGTCCATCAGGTTCACGGCGGTTCCGGCGACCCCTCGCCCTTCACCGCCTACGGCACCCTGCAGGGCATCATGGCGAGCCTGAATACGCGTTTTGGCGACGAGAACGTCAGCAAGTACAGCTTTGCCGTGCAGGGTGTCGGCCACGTCGGCTTCGAGTTGGTCAAGCTGCTGCGCGGTGAGGGCGCCAAAGTCTTCGTCACTGACATCAACAAGGCCCAGGTGGCTCGCTGTGTCGATGAGTACGGCTGCGAGGCCGTCGGCGCTGACGAGATCTATGACGTACCGGCAGATGTCTATTCGCCTTGCGCCCTGGGCGGAACGGTCAACCCCGATACGATCGAGCGCTTCAAGTTCAAGATCGTCTGCGGCGCCGCCAACAATCAGCTCGCCACCGATGAATGCGGTGACGAACTGGAGCGCCGCGGGATCATCTACGCGCCCGATTACGCGGTCAACGCTGGCGGACTGATGAACGTGTCGATGGAGCTTGAAGGCTATGACGAAGAACGTTCACGCCGCATGATGCGGACGATCTACTACAACGTCGGACGGATCTTCCAGATCGCCCAGCGTGATGGCATCCCGACCTGGAAAGCGGCCGACCGGATGGCGGAAGAACGGATAGCGCTCATCGGCCGTTTGAAGTTGCCGCACATGGGCTACACGCCGCCGCGCTTCCACGGGCGGGTTCGCGGTCAGCATTAGCCCGACACGCGTATCGGATCCGTTACCGACACTTCACTGGAGCTTGCCGCATGCGTACCTTCCCACTCGACGAAGATCTGGAGATGCTGCGCGAGACCGTGCGCCGCTTCGCCGAAGTGGAAATTGCTCCGCTTGCCGATGCAATCGATCACGACAACCTGTTCCCGGCCGATCTGTGGCAGAAGCTGGGTGAGTTGGGGCTGCTGGGGATAACGCTGCCGCCCGAATACGGCGGCAGCGGCATGGGCTATCTGGCCCACATGGTCGCGCTGGAGGAGATTTCGCGCTGCTCCGGCTCGGTCGGCCTGTCCTACGGTGCGCACTCCAACCTGTGTGTGCAGAACCTGTACAACAATGCCAACGAGGCGCAGCGTCAGCGTTATCTGCCGAAGCTGTGCAGCGGCGAGTGGGTCGGCGCGCTGGCGATGAGCGAGCCCGGCTCGGGCTCGGACGTGGTTGGCTCGATGGCCTGCAGGGCTGAGCTCAAGGGCGACCGCTGGATCGCCAACGGCTCCAAGATGTGGATCACCAACGGCCCCGAGGCGCAGGTGCTGGTGGTCTACATGCGCACCGCGCCGAAAGAGGCCGGCTCGCGCTGCATGACCGCATTTATCGTCGAGAAGGGCATGTCGGGCTTCCGCACCGCGCAGAAGCTCGACAAGCTTGGCATGCGCGGCTCCAATACCTGCGAGCTGGTCTTCGAGGACTGCGAGATCCCGGCCGAGAACGTGCTGGGCGAGGTCGATCAGGGGGTCAAGGTGCTGATGAGCGGCCTGAACACCGAACGGCTGGTCCTGACCGGCGGACCGCTGGGCTTGATGCAGGCAGCGATGGACATCTCGGTCGCCTATGCGCGCGAACGCAAGCAGTTCGACCAGGCGATCGGCAGCTTCGGCATCATGCAGGCCAAGTTGGCCGACATGTACACCGCGCTGCAGTCCTCGCGCGCCTTCGCCTACCGTGTTGCCGAGGACTACGACCGCGGCCATCAGTCGCGCATCGATCCCGCCAGCTGCCTGCTGCACGCGTCCAGATCGGCGGTGGAAGTCACCCTGGAGGCGATCCAGACCCTGGGCGGCAACGGCTATATCAATGAATACCCCACCGGCCGCCTGCTGCGCGACGCCAAACTATACGAGATCGGCGCCGGCACCAACGAGATCCGCCGCATGCTGATCGGGCGGGAGCTGTTTCTCGGTAAGGAGTGACGCCGACTGTATTCCACGGCGTCACTGAGTTTCCAAGGGCCCAGGGCTCAGGGCCCAGGGCCCAGTCCGGAGCGGATTCGAGGCGGCGCTTGACCTTCTGGGCCCAGGGCCCAGTCCAGAGCCGAGCGGAGGATGCTCTTGACCTTCTGGGCCCTGGGCCCTGAGCCCTGGGCCCTGAGTCACACAGGCATTCTGAAATATCAGTCCGCTTCGCTCCCACATCCCCGCACTGTGCTCACGGCCAATCCGCGCTAACCTTGGCATTCGGTGCAGGAGTACAGATGACCGCTGCTGACAGCCCAAATTTCGAATGGTCCGAAGCCAGCCGCCTGCGGCTGAGCGGGCACTGGAGTCTGCAGCGGCTAGGCGCGGTGTGGCCGCGCGTGCGGGCTCCAACTGGTGAAGTCAGCGCGGTCGATGGGTCGGAAATCAGCGCGCTGGACACCGCCGGCGCAATGGCCCTGCTGCTGCTTTTGGGCGGCCCGCAGGAACTGCCTCCGCTGGAGGGCTTTCGACCGGCTGATCAGGCCCTGCTCGAACTGGTGCAGCAGCGCTCGTTGAAACAACGGCCGGATCGCGCCAAGCCGGACTGGGGCATCCTGCCATTGCTCGAGCGGATCGGTCAGACGATGGCCAATGCGCTGGAGCAGGGCCGCTTGCTGCTCGGATTCATTGGCCTGGTGCTCGAGACCATCGGCGCGGTGCTGATCGGCCGGCGCCGCCTGCGGCTGACTGCGGCGGTTCACCACATGGAGACGACCGGACTGGACGCGGTGCCGATCGTCTGCCTGCTGTCGTTCCTGGTCGGCGCGGTGGTCGCGTACCTGGGTGCGACAGTGCTGGCCGGATTTGGCGCCCAGGTGTTCACGGTCGAGTTGGTCAACTTCGCATTCCTGCGCGAGTTCGGCGTCCTGCTGACCGCGATCCTGGTTGCCGGTCGGTCCGGCAGCGCCTTCACCGCCGAGATCGGGGCGATGAAGAGCGGTCAGGAGATCGATGCGATCCGCACGCTTGGGATGGACCCGATCGAATTGCTGGTGCTGCCACGGATCCTCGCCCTGCTGCTGATGATGCCGGTGCTGAGCTTCCTGGCGACCCTGTCGGGCATGGTCGGCGGCGCTCTGGTCGGGATCATCGAGCTGGATATCTCCCCGGGCCTGTACCTGACCCGGATGCAGGATACGACCGAGCTGCGTCATCTGTGGGTGGGCCTTTTCAAGGCGCCGGTGTTCGCCTTCCTGATCGCCGTGGTCGGCTGCCTGGAAGGCCTGAAGGTCGCCGGTAGCGCCGCATCGGTCGGCCAGCACACGACCGCGTCGGTAGTGCAGACGATCTTCCTGGTGATCATGGTTGACGCAATGTTTGCGATTTTCTTCATGAAGATCGGCCTGTGAGCGAGGTGCTGATCAAGCTGCGCGGAGTGCGCAACGCCTTCGGCACGACCGTGGTCCACGAGAATCTCGACCTCGACATCTATCGCGGCGAGATCATCGGTCTGATCGGCGGCTCGGGTTCGGGCAAGTCGGTCCTGCTGAAGTCGATCGTCGGCTTGATCCGGCCGAGCGCAGGCACCATCGAAGTGGCCGGCCACAACGCGCTCAGTACCGATCCGGCCGAGCGCGAGGAGCTCGAGCGCAGTTGGGGCGTGACATTTCAGGATGGCGCCCTGTTCAGTTCACTGACCGTGCTGGAGAATGTCATGGTGCCGATCATCGAGCATCAGCGCGATGTTCCGCCAGAGATTGTTGAGCGCCTGGCACGGCTGAAGATCGCTCTGGCGGCGCTGCCCGCCGATGCGGCGGCGAAGTATCCTTCCGAGCTGTCCGGCGGCATGCGCAAGCGCGCGGCGGTGGCCCGGGCGCTGGCGCTGGATCCGCAGATCCTGTTCTTCGACGAACCCACCGCCGGCCTGGATCCGATCTCGGCGGCCGAATTCGATCAGCTGGTACTAACCTTGAGCCGCTCCCTCGGTCTTACTGTGGTGGTCATCACCCACGACCTGGACACCCTTTACACGATCTGCGACCGGGTTGCGGTGCTCGGCAACAAGCACATATTGACGATCGGTCCCTTGAGTGAGGTCGAGCACAACGAGGATCCGTGGATCCAGAGCTATTTTCAGGGCCCACGAGGCCGCGCAGCAGCAGACACGCGCGCCCAGGTCCAATCGCAGGCGGCCACCGCCGCCACCGCCAACGAAGGTTGAAGCGTATGGAAACCCGAGCCCATCATGTACTCATCGGCGCGTTCACGCTGGCCACCTGCGTGGTGCTGCTGCTGTTCGTCGCCTGGCTGGGACGAATGCAGGCCGCCCAAGCCTACGACGAGTATGACGTGGTCTTCCAGGAAGCAGTGATCGGCCTGAGCATCGGCGGCATGGTCACCTTTAACGGGATCCAGGTCGGTGAGGTGCGCAATCTGAATCTCGACCCCACCGATCCGCGGATCGTCGTGGCGCGGGTCCGAATCCGTGGCGGCACACCGATCAACGCCGACACCCGGGCTTCATTGACAATCACCGGCCTGACCGGATTGGCGGTGATCGACCTGACCGGCGGCAAGCCGGGCAGCCCTGAGCTGCTGCCGCCACCCGGCCGCGATGTCCCGCGCCTGATCGCCGATCAGTCCGCGTTGGCGGCCCTGATGTCCGGCGGCAAGGACGTGCTCACCCGCTTCAACGAAACGATGTCCAGACTGAACGATGTGCTGAGTGTGGAGAACACCGAGCGCTTTTCCCAGACCCTGTCCAACATCGAGCAGACTACTGCGGCGCTGGCCAGCCCCGACCAGGGGGTGAGCAACCTGCTCGCCACTTCCAACGTGGCCATCGATGAGTTACGCGCGGCCTTCGCCGAGATTGCCGTGCTGGCCGATCGCGCCAACAATGTCGTTGCCGGTGTCGATGACAAGATCGAGCGCCATTTCGGCCCGAGCATGGATGACTTGCGCAGCAGCATGATCGCCTTGCGCAAGAGCACCGAGCAGACCGCTGCGATGATCGACAACAACCGTCACCTGGTCAACCAGTTCGCCGACGAAGGACTGATCCCGATTGCCGAGGCCTCACAGGAACTGGCCCGCACACTGCGTGCACTGCGGCGACTGACCGAGGCGCTCGAAGCCCGCCCCACCGATTTCCTGTTGCAACGCGACCTGCCAAGGGAGTTCGAGCAATGAAAACGCCCATGCAAGCCACCGTCGCTCCCGTGCTCAGGGCCTGCCTGCTGCTGACCGGCTGCCTGCTGCTCGCTGGCTGTCTGTCATCCGTATTACCCAAAGACGAGCAGACACGACACTACACCTTGCCCCATGGCCAGTTCACGGCACAGCCCGAACCGACCCTGCCGGCGCTCGTCATCGACGAGCCCACGCCGGCACCGCTGCTGGAAAGCGATCGGATGCTGGCCGTCAGCAGCGACGGCGAAGTTCAGCGCATCCCCTCGGCGCGCTGGGTCGCGCTGCCTGCGCAGCTGGTCCAGGATGGCCTGGTGCTGCGCCTGCGTGAACAAGGGATCGCCCGCAGTGTCGATCGGCGCGCATTGCGCTTTCGCTCGAATCTGCGCCTGACCGGCGTCCTGGGGGCCTTTCAGTATGATCCGCAGGCGCGCTCGGCGCGCATCGTGATGGATCTGCATCTGGTCTGCACCACCCAGGCACTCAGTCTGGGCCAGCGCAGGTTCGTCGCCGAGCAGGCATCGGACTCGACCGCGGCAGCGGCCATCGTCGCCGCCCTGGGCCTGGCGCTTGATGCGCTTAGCAGGGAACTGGCCGAATGGATGCAGGCGCAGGCCAGCGGGCGCTGCGAGGACAACGGCGCTGCCGTTGACGTCGACAGCACAAACGATAGTCTGGAATTGCCGGAGAAGCGTGCGCGCAAGAACTGAGCACGGCCCTCCGCACTGGCTCCGGATGGCTGCCCCCAGACCAACCTCAGGGTGACCCGATTGATCGTCAGCCCGGCTCCGTCCGTTCGTCCGGCGCACGCAGCGCTGAGTTGCATCGTGTTGTCCTTGATCCTGGGTAGCTGGGGCGGTCGCGGGCACGCAATGCCGCTATGCGCGCCCAGCCCGGCGATGCAGGAAGACAGTACGGCGACGCTGACTGCCAGTACGGTACCGACACTGGAACGCGAATTCGTCCCCCGGCTGGAGAAGCTGGTCCGCGGCCGCAAGGTGCCAGGCATCGCCGTGGCCGTGGTCGAGAATGGCCAGGTGAGCTGGGCACGCGGCTTCGGCATGGCGGACCCCGAGCGCCGGCTGCCGTTCGAGATCGACACCCCGATCCCGCTCGGCCGCTGGTCCGAACTGCCGCTGCACTTGCTCGCCAGCGACCTGGCGCTGCGCGGTGAACTCGAGCTGGACGCGCCGCTGGAAGACTTGTCGCCTCAACTGCGCTGGCCGGAGCTGCCGCCACCAACGCTCCGCCAGCTCCTCAGTCATCACGGCGGACTCAACGGTGGCCGTTTGCACGGTCTGTACGGCGATCCGCAGCAACCCGCTGCCGGAGCCGATCAGGAGCGCTACGCAGCCCGACCGCCGGGATTGCTCGAGAGCTACTCGCTGGTGGGCCTGGAGGCAGCCCTGCCTACCCTGCGATCGGCCCTGGCCGGGGCGGAACAGACACTGGAGCACGCGCTGGATGAGCAGCTGCGCAAGCTATACGGCGCCGATTGCTCTCGACCCAGCCTCAGCTACGCAGTCCCGGCGAACCTGGCGCGTGGCCATCGCGACCGCCAGCAATTGCCGCTGATGGTCGCCCGCAACCGGGTCGCGCTCGGCCTGCACGGTAGTCTGCGCGGCGCCGTTGCCCTGTTCGCACCACTCACCCGGACCCAGCCCGATCCCGTCTGGCAGGCCATCGTCGAGGTCCAGAACGCCGATGCGGTACTCGACTTCGATCGCAAGCTGGGCCTGGGTGTCGACCTGCTCGACAGCCAGCGGGCAGCGGTCGGTCGGGTCGTGCTGGCCTTCGGTGCCGCCCCCGGCTATCGGGCCGAGGCGCGGGTCGCATTGGGGCATCGACTCGCGGTGATCGTGCTGGCCAATGGCAACGACGAGGAAGAACTTGGTGACATCCCTGGCGACCTGCTCGATGCGGTCCTGCAGGCGCGGCTGGGCATTCCACGGCGCGAGCGCGAAAAACCCCTGCCTGACCGCGTCGACTACCCTTCCGGACTGAGCGCCATCGCCTTCGCCGATCGTTACGCCACGCCATTTGGCCGGTTGCGAGTCGTGGACCGCTTCGACGACGGGTTCGACTTCGAGCTGTTCGGGCGTGGTTTCCGAGCCCAGCGACGCGAAGACGGTTGGTACCGGCTCAGCTATCGTCTGCTGGGGGTGATCCCGCTGCGCTTCAGCATCATCAACCAGACCCTGCTCGGCTCGGCCCGCCACGGCGAACATGAGTTGCTGCTGGCGCACATCTACGGCCGAACGCTGTTGCTTGGCAGCACCCCCTTCGGCACCGCGGTCCCGGCAGACTTCGATCGCTGGCTGGGCAGTTATCGTCTGAGCAACCCGGACCTGCTCACCCGCAGCCTCAAGGTCGATCGGATCGAACTGCTGCGCGAAGGCGACGATCTGGTCCTGGAGTACCGCCTGCCGACCCCCTTCCTGCTGACCTTCAAGCCGCGCGTCCTGCTCGAAGCCGCCGACCGCAACCACTTCCGCGTCGCCGGCCTGGGACCGCTGCTGGGCGAGCAGTTGCGGGTGACGCAGGCCGAGGGCCGGGCGCGGTTGAGCTATGCGGGGTATTTGTTTGAGCGGAGTGAGTGGGGAGAGCAGTTCCAGTAGCCAGTTCCAGTTCCAGTGTGGAGCGCACTGCGTGCGTCCACTTTCGGGGTCGGGGTCGGGGTCGGCAGAGCAGTTCCAGTAGCCAGTTCCAGTAGCCAGTTCCAGTTCCAGTGTGGAGCGCACTGCTGCGTCCACTTTCGGGGTCGGGGTCGGGGTCGGAATCGGAATCGGAATCGGAATCGGCAGAGCAGTTCCAGTAGCCAGTTCCAGTTCCAGTGTAGAGCGCACTGCGTGCGATCCACTTTCGGGGTCGGGGTCGGGGTCGGAATCGGAATCGAGGCAACGGCAAGGCGAAAGACGGCGACCTGCGGAAATATGATGCCGGGGGCGGCCTGGTTACGCGGTTCGTGACGAGGAGGCGGGTACCACGCGTAGCGGATGCCGATTCCGATTCCGATTCCGATTCCGACCCCGACTCCCGCTTTCACATCTCTGATCCCCCATCACAGCGCACGCGCTCCGCCCCAGACCGCCGCCGGACCAAGTATCCTCTGCCGCTGTCTATGTCCCAACTGCATCGAGAGCCGCTCGCCCATGCTGACTCGTGTCCTGCTAGGCGTCGGTCTGACGCTGTCTCCGTTGTCTGCAGCGTTGGCCGTAGCCCTTTGTCCTGCCACCTACTGGCGCTGTCTGCCGGGCGACGATGGCCAGCCGCATTGCGAGCCGCAAACCACCGAGCAGCGTGATCTGGCGCCGGTACTGCTGAGCGCCGAGCAGGTCGAGGGGGTCGATCAGAACCACTACATCCTGCGCGGGGACGCGATTGCCGAACGTGCCGACCAGCAGTTGCGAGCCGACATGCTGAGCTATCGGGTCGATGTCGAAACGCTGCGCGCAGAAGGTTCGGTGCGCTACCAGGATCAGCAGATGGCACTCCAGGCCAGTCAGGCGGAGGCGCGACTGGGCGCCGACGAGACGGATCTGGAGCAAGCTCGCTTCCAGTTGCGGGAGGGCACCGCCAATGGTGAGGCGCTCAGTGTCCGGCGACACGCCCAGCAGACCGACATGACCGGGGTGATCTTCAGCAGTTGTGATCCGGCTGACCGCAGCTGGGCGATCGAAGCCAGCAAGTTGACGCTCGATCACGAAGAGGGGATCGGCACCGCGCGCGACTTCAAGCTGCGGCTCGGCCAGGTGCCGGTGTTCTATCTGCCCTATGCCCAGTTCCCGATCGACGAGCGGCGCAAGTCCGGTTTTCTGGCGCCGGCGATCGGCTACAACAATGTCGAGGGACTGGACCTGTCGCTGCCGTACTACTTCAACCTGGCACCCAACTACGATGCGACGCTGACCCCGCGTCTGGTCACCCAGCGGGGTCTGCTGCTGGGGGGCGAGGGGCGCTACCTGGACTGGCGCCAGCACGGCGAGTACTACGCCGCCGTGCTGCCCTCGGACCGGATCGAGGATCGTGACCGCTGGCGCTACCGCTTTCGCCATTTTCTCAGTCTGGGTCCCACCTGGAGCTTTCATGCCGACGCCCAGCGGGTGTCCGACGACCGCTACTTCGAGGACTTCGGCGATTCCCTGGCCAACTCGGCACAGAGCGTCTTGGGCAGCCAGATGGCGCTCAGCGGCCGTGGCCTGGACTGGCAGGCAGGGGTGCTGCTGGAGGACTTCCAGCTGATCGACCCGAGCCAGCCCGACCAGATCGATCCTTATCGGCGTCTGCCGCGGATCTACTACGACGGCCGCTTCCGCCACCCGGCGGGCTGGCGCTATGGCGTCGCCGCCGACCTTTCGTATTTCGATCGGGCCGAAGGGGTCACCGGCAGCCGGCTCGACCTGTGGCCCTATCTGGGCTGGCGCGGCGAGCGGCCCTGGGGCTTCGTCGAGCCACGACTGGCCTATCGCTACACCCACTATGATCTGGACAGCGGCCGCGGTGACCCCAGCCGAGCTCTGCCAGTGGCCAGCCTGGACGCCGGCCTGATCTTCGAACGCCCGTTGAACTGGGGCGATAGACCGATGCGCCAGACCCTAGAGCCGCGGGCCTTCTATCTGTACGTGCCCGAACGCGACCAGAGCGAGTTGCCGATCTTCGACAGCGCCCGGCTGGACTTCAGCTACGCCCAGCTGTTCCGTTACAACCGATTCACCGGTGCCGACCGCATGAGTGACGCCAACCAACTTACCCTAGGCGTCACCAGCCGTTTCATCGACGACAACACTGGGGCCGAGCGGGCCAGCGTGTCGATCGGCCAGGTTCGCTATTTCGATCCACCCGAGGTCGAGTTACCTGACATTCAGCCGGTGAACCGCAGCGGCTCGGTCCTGGTCAGTGAGATCAGCTACTCGCCCACCGACCGCTGGCGCCTGAGCCTGGCCCAGCAATGGGACCCGGAGTTCGAGAAAACCCGCCTCAACTCGCTCCGCGCCACCTATCAGTTCGGCGCTGGCGGGATCGCCTCGGCGCGCTACCTGTACCGCTCCGGTGAGATCGAGCAGCTGGATATAGGCGGCGTCATCCCACTCAACGAGCGCTGGAAGCTGATCGGTCGCTTCAACTACTCGCTGCGCGACAACCGCAGCTTTGAAACCCTCGCCGGTTTCGAGTATCGCGACTGCTGCTATGCGGTGCGGCTGATCAGTCGCCGCTACCTGCGTTCGGCCGGCTTCGATCGTCAGTCAGGTATCTATCTGGAACTTGAACTGACCGGTCTGGGACGCCTGGGTCGGAAGACCGGAGACCTTTTGGAGCGTGCTATTCTGGGCTATCGCGAACCCAACGACTGACCACACCCATGCCCGCACGCAGAATCCATTTTGCAGCCCTCCTGCTGCCGCTGTTGCTTGTCCTGTCCGCACCGCTGGCTGCCCAAACGCAGCAACTCGATCGCATCGTCGCGATCGTCGAAGAGGATGTGATTCTCGCCAGTGAACTTGAGGAGGCGATCGCCAACATCCGTGCCCAATTCCAGGGCAGGGAGAGCCAGTTGCCGCCCGACGACGTACTGCGCAAGCAGGTGCTGGAGCGGATGACCCTGGTCCGCCTGCAGGTACAGCGCGCCACCATCGCTGGCGTCCAGATTACCGACACCGAGATCGACGAGGCGCTCGCCCGGATTGCCGCCGGCAACAACGTGACCCTGGCGCAGATGCGCATGGCGATAGAGCAGGACGGCCTGGACTACGGCGAATTCCGCAAGAGCATGCGCGACGAGTTGCTGGTGCAGCGGCTGCGCAACCGCGTGATCGAGAGCCGGGTCAATATCAGCGATGCCGAGATCGATCGGGCGATGGCCTCCGATGACATCAAGCGCGGCGAAGTCAGACTTGGCCATATCCTCATTGCGATGCCTGAGAGTGCCACCCCGGAAGAGGTGGAAACCGCCCGCGGCAAGGCCGAAGGGGTGCGCAAGGTGGTGCAGGAAGGCCAGATCGATTTCACCGCTGCGGCGATCCGCTTTTCCGATGCGCCGCAGGCGCTGGAAGGCGGCGAACTGGGCTGGCGCCGTTACGACCAGATTCCGGAAGCCTTTTCCGATCTGGTCGCCGGCATGCAGGTCGGCGACATCAGTCCGCCGCTGCGTACGTCGAGCGGCTTTCACCTGCTGAAGGTGATCGAGGAACGCGAAGAGACACAGGTGGTAGTAACCGAGTACCTGGTCAACCATCTGATTGTAAACATCACCGATTTCGTTTCCGAGCAACAGGCGCTGCGCAAGATCGAAGGGGCACGGCAGCGGATCGTCGATGGCGAAGCCTTCGGCGATGTGGCCCGGGCAGTGTCGGATGACAAGCCCACTGCCAACCTGGGTGGTTCTCTGGGCTGGACGCCGATCGATCGTTACGGCGCCTTCTATGCCGAACCCCTGAGTCAGTTGCTCAATGGTCAGGTCAGTGCCCCCATACGCTCGGACAAGGGTTGGCACATCATCCAGCGGGTGGATATACGCCAGACCGACCGCACCGTCGACGTCGCTCGCAGCCAGGTTCGGGAGAACCTCTTTCAGGCCAAGGCCGAAGAGGCCTATGATGCCTTCCTGCGCCAGTTGCGCAGCGAATCCTTCATCGAAACCCGGATTGTAGAGGGCGAAAGCGTCAGCAGCTGATATAGATCGCTGACCTTGTGGTCGTCGTCATCCGACGCCGGCCGCGACTTGCAGCATGAGCCCCTCGCTCCCGCTCGCCCTGACCATCGGTGACCCGGCCGGCATCGGGCCAGAACTGGTGGCGCTGGCCGCCGGTCGGCCTTGGCCACTGCCGCTGATTGCCATCGGCGACTGTGAGCGATTGCAGCAGGCCGCGGCCGAGCGCGGCGTACCCTTGCAACTGGTCGATGCCGGTGTTCCGGGCACTCCCCTGCCGCCTCTGTCTGCCGGCCAGATCTACAGCCGTCACATCGCTTCGGCACGACCCGCTCGCGCTGGCTTGCTCGATCCTGTCAACGCCGAGGCGGTGCTGGCGATGATCGACCATGCCGCCGACGGCACCCTCGCCGGCCACTTTCGCGCGCTCGTCACCGGACCGGTGCACAAGGGCATCATCAACGACGCCGGTCACCCCTTCAGCGGCCACACCGAGCGACTCGCCGAGCGCGCCGGGCAGCAGGAGGTGCTGATGCTGCTGGTCGCCGATGCCTTGCGGGTCGCGTTGGTCACCACCCACGTGCCGATCCATGCGGTCCCCGGGTTGATCACCGCCGAGCGGGTCGAAGCCAAGCTGCGCCTGCTGGAGGCCGGACTCAAACGCTGGTTTGGCATCGACCGGCCCTCGTTGGCCGTGCTGGGACTCAACCCGCACGCCGGCGAAGGCGGTCATATGGGCGACGAGGAGCAGCGGATTCTGATCCCGTTGCTGGAGCGACTGAGCCAGGAGGGGTTCCAACTCTGCGGTCCGCTGCCGGCTGACACCGCTTTCGTGGCCCGCGGCGGCCTGCGGCCGGACGCCTATCTGGCCATGTATCACGACCAGGGTCTGCCGGTATTGAAATACGCCGGATTCGGCATCGCGGTCAATATGACCCTCGGTCTGCCCTATCTGCGCACCTCGGTCGATCACGGCACGGCGCTGGACATCGCCGGTCGTGGCGTGGCCGATCCGGGCAGCCTGATCGCAGCGCTGACCCTTGCCACCAGCGCCTGCCAGCGGACACAACCGGCATGAACGGCCATCGCGCGCGCAAACGCTTCGGCCAGAACTTCCTGACCGACCGGCGCGTGATCGAGCAGATCGTTGCGGCGATAGCGCCGTCGGCAGACGATCGGCTGGTCGAGATC
>JBGTIE010000054.1:0-5488 GCA_041745855.1 Lysobacterales bacterium
ATCCGCAGCAGGGGACGGACCCGGGGGCCACCCGGATCAAGATCGAACTGCAGGCCGAGCACGGGATTGCCCGGCGGACTGGCCGCGGAATTCAGTCCGACTGCCGACGGCTCGTCCGGCTCGTCCGGCATCATCTGCAGATGCAGCAAGACGGCCGCCAGATGCTTGCATTGCAGCCGCACCGGACAGCTGCAGTGCGACTCCAGCGGCGGCGTGCCGCCGGGCCGGAAACGCAGACTCAAGCGATAGGGATCGCGTCTGGAGCCCTGCACCGCGGCGTCGATGCGCAGACTGCCGGATTCGCGCAGGCGCCGCTCGACACGCACCTGGCCGGCTTGCGCATAGCGTCGCCCCTGACGCCGATCGCGTCCGTCAAGGCCCTCCAGCAAGGCAGCGTAGTCAGGTGTCCACATGCTCGATCAACGCGCGAAAAACTACTCAGGATAGCGCACCGGCTGGGATCGCGAGTCGAATGCCGAATCTTCGGAACCAACTCGGTCAGCGCGCAGTTCAGGGCACTGGGGGCAAGGGCCCAGGGCTCAGGGCCCAGGGCCCAGTAAGATCCAGAGCCGCTCGGCGGTCTCGGAGCGCGGGCTTTGAGCCGTGCTTCAAGCGGTGAGGAGCGAGGGCCCCAGGTCTGGCTATCGCGACAGTAAGTCTGCAGTTGGAAGTCGGGGTCGGGGTCGGGGTCGGGGTCGGGGTCGGAATCGGAATCGGAATCGGAATCGTCATCAAGGGCTACGACGTGGGTTTTGGCCACGAACGACTTGACGTGTAGCGGGCAGCCATCGAACGGGTCTGCTGAGCGTATCGCCGAACTCGACAGGATCGCGGCGATGCTGCGAAAACTGGGGCGGCGCCGCTATACAGTTCGCGTACGTCAGGGAATGGATCGATTCCGATTCCGACCCCGACCCCGACCCCGAGGGGAGCTCGCTGCCTGCACGGTTCGCGTACGCCGGGTGCCGATACCGATTCCGATTCCGACCCCGACCCCGAGGGACGCTTCTGGACCCTGCATCCCTTCTCGATGCGGTTCGCGGAGCTCACCGACATCCTACGCAGCTCCGGTGCGGCTCTTCTGGGCCCTGGGCCCTGTGCCCTGGGCCCTCGCTCTTCTGACACCCTCAGCCCTCAGCCCTCAGCCCTGCTTCTACGCAACGCCCACCCACTCGCCAGGCAAAGCACGATCTCGAGGGCCAGCGCCGACAGCAGGAAGGCTCCGCCGCTGCCGTCGACCAGCATGCCGACGATCCGGGACACGGCGACGGTGCCGTAGCACAGGGCGCTCAGGGCCAGTCCCTGCCGGAGCATGCCGGGCTGGATCAGGCAGAAAAGCAGCGCCAGTCCCAGACCGATTTCCAGACCGCCATAGAAGGCGCGGATCTCGGTGACTGCCTCGGGTGTGTCCAGCGTGATACCGAGGCCGGCCAGCACCGCGGCCGGTGAGATCAGCATCAGGATGCCGAAGCCGAGCAGGCACAGGGCGGCCAGGGCAAGGATGATCCGGTTCAACATTTGCGGTCTCCGCATGGGTGATCGGTGGAACAGTCCGCCTAGCCTGCCAGCAGTCCGTGGATGGCGTCGTGAAGCTCGGCCCAGCCTTTACTGGTCCCACCCACTACTGACCATTGAGCTCGGCGGCGATCGCCAGCGTGCGTGCGACTACGGTCCAGGCGGTGCCGATGATGATGATCGCCAACCCGAGTTGGAGGAAATAGACATCGCCGGGCGCAAGCAGGCTCTCGATCATGGCCAGCAGGCAGCTGACCGTCAGCAGCGCCATTCGCTGCGGCTTGGCCTGCGGTCCTCGGAAATCCTGCGCCAGGCCCAGACTGCCGCCCAGAGTGCGCACGTAGGCGGTGATCGCGGCCAGCAGTGCGGCCAACCAACCCATCGCGGGCACGCCCACGGCATAGCCGGCGGCGACCAGCAACAGGCTGTCGGCGATGCGGTCCGGAAGCTCGTTGTAGAGCGGGCCGGTAGCAGTACCCTGCCCGCCCTCCACCGCCACCATGCCGTCGATCAGGTTGCACAACAGGCGCAGCTGGATGCACAGCGCAGCGGCCAGCATCGCCAGCGGCTGCGCAGGATGGAGCAGGGCGTAAGCGCCGAGCGCAGCGAAGACGATGCTGATAACCGAGATCTGATTCGGACTGATCCCGGCCTGCAGCGCCCTTTGGGTCACCGCGGCGGCCCACGCGGTGGCTCGGCTGTTCAGCGGGCGGCGTTCGGCCATAGGATTTTCCGCAGCTGGATCAAGCGAGTTCGCGCGACAGGATGGCGGGCGCTTCTTCCAGTGTCTCGCCTAGCCCGGTGATGTAGTTCAGTTCCTTGATCGCCGATTCGGTTTCGGCCATGCCGGCGGCCACCGCATCGACCTGGCTGGTGATGAAATCCGGACTCTGGTTGTTGACCGCCATCTCCGACAGGGCGAGGATCTTGGCCTCGATCCGATCCAGTTCGATCTCGACGAACTCGGCGTTGCGCTCGGCGGTGCGCAGATTGTCCAGCCGCAGCGTGGCCGTAGCGAGTGCCCCGGTCAGACTCTTGCGCAGGCGCTCGTCGGCCTCGTCCAGTGCCAGCTTCGCCAGCCGTCCTTCGAGCTGGCTGATCTGCTCCTGCATCTTCTGATCGTCGGTTTCGTGGAGAAACCGGGTCAGTCCCTGGTGGGCGTAAAGCAGGCGCAGGAAGACCCACAGCAGCTTGTCCAGGCCCGGCGTACGCAGATCGTCGGCGTGCGACTTGCCGCCGCTCAGACCACGGGCGATCCGGCCCATCGTAAGGCAGCGCTCGCGCAGGTCCAGAAAGCGCTTGCGCAGGCCTGGCGCCAGTTGCGCCAGCAGCGCGTCCACCTGGTTGCCCTGATCGGTGCGGGCGACAACGGCCGTGCTCTGCCTGCGGCGGGCCGCATGGCGCATGTCGATCGCCTGGCGGAACTTCGGAATCGAGATCAGGCCGGTCAGGTATAGCAACTCCGCCGCACCGACGATCGGCAGCATGATCTCCGGCGCCGGTCCGAGAATGGCCAGCGCCACCGCACCGCCGAGGGCCAGCAGATTCCAGCGCCAGCCGAAGGCCGCGCCCAGATAGCCCATCAGGCCAGGTTTGTCAGCCATTCGCAAAGTGCTCCTTGTTACAACCCGGAGTTTGCCGTGCGCTGGCTGAGGATGCCAGCGTGGAACCGTAGAGATGGATCATTGGCCCTGTCCAGCGGCTCAGCCCAGAGCTTTCAAGAACCTGCTACTGCGGCCGCCACCCGCCCTGGCCAAGGCGGGCAAGCCGTGGCGCGGTCTGGTCCCGTTTGTCAGTGCAACGGAGAGCATCAGCGGGCCTAATCTTTCAAACTTTCCAGCGCGCCGATGGCCTCGCGAAAGGCGCGCGCCTCGTCGGAACTCCAGCTGCCGCCGAGCACGCGCAGCTCCGCATCCCCCTCGGTCAGTTCGGTCATCCGGGCCGACGTCGCGGTAGTCGGTCGCGTGCTCAACGCACCGCCGATCAGCTCGATCACGCTGGCATTTATGGTCATGCCACGGTCACGCGCATAGTTCTTGATGCGCTCGGCCAAGTCCTCTTCGATTCCGCGGATGAGTAGATCGGGCATCGTCGTTCAGGCTGGAAACTGCCCGGATGTTAGCAGACCACACTTGTGTAAACCGACCAACTTCGTCGCAAAATGCCGTGGGGGGGCTCATTATGAGGGCTGACGGCTGACTCTGTGCCCTGTGCCCGCACTGTTGTTGCCTAAAGCCACCAGTGGGAATCGCACTGCGCTACCGCAGGCGGGTCTCAACGCACCGACTTCCCGAACTCCCCCGCCGTGGTGGCCTCCATTGCCGCCCGGATCAGGCGCTCGGGCACCCGGGTGCGGTAGTCGGGGTTGCTGTAACCGAACTGGATCACGCCGTTGCCATCGATGACGAAGACGCTCGGCACCGGCAGCGCATAGTGGTCGTGGCCGCTGGCCCTGGCCAGGTCGATGTTGTACTCCAGATATTTCGCCCGGGTGGCTTCGTCGACCTGGAAGGCGATGCCGAAGGACTGCATCAGCTCGGCGCGGGCGTCCGACAGCAGCTGATACTCCAGCTCCAGCTCATCCAGACTGCGGCCCAGCTCCTCGGGCCGGTCCGGGCTGACAGCGATCAACTGGAAGCCGAGCTGGTCCAGATCGGGCACCAGTTTGCGCAGGGCGCTGAGCTGGATATTGCAGTACGGGCACCAACCGCCGCGATAGAAGACCAGCAAGGTCGGTTTGCCATCCAGCAATTGCCTGAACTCGACCTCGCTGCCGTCGAGCCGCTGTAGCCCGGCACTCGGCGCGGCACTGCCGGGCAGCAGTGGGTGGACATCTTCTGCGCGCTCGGCAAACTGGGCCAGCAGCGGCGGCGGGAGCAGCAGCAGGCCGAGCAGAATCAGGCGGGACAAGTAGTGCATGGCGATACCTCCGTAAATGGTTGCTGCCAGCTCAGACCGGCCTGCTGCTAACCAGATTACAGCGGCTGCTGCTGGGTCATGCAGTGGACGTTGCCGCCCCCCAGCAGGATCTCGCGGCAGGCGATCTGTGCGATCTGGTGGCGAGGCAACAGGTCGGCAAGGCGGTTGGCCGCCTCGGCGTCGCGCTCGTCGCCAAAGGCCGGCAGCAGTACGCCGTCATTGCTGATCAGGAAATTGATATAGCTTGCGGCCATCCGCGCGCCGGCCCGGCGCGGCCAGGCATTGCGCGCCACATCGATGCCCAGAGCCTCCTCCTCGCTGTGCACTAGCGGCGCGGGTAACGGCAGCAGATGCACTTTCAGGCGCCGGCCGCGGGCGTCTCGGGTGGCCTGCAGATAACTCAGAGCGCGCTTGCTGCGGTGATGCTGCGGGTCGCTCTCATCGTCGGTCCAGGCCAGCAGCACCTCGCCCGGGGCGATGAAACAGGCCATATTGTCGATGTGGCCGTCGGTTTCGTCGTTGATCAGACCCTCCGGCAGCCACAGCAGCTTGCGTGTACCCAGATAGGCGTGCAGCAGCCGCTCGATCTGCGGCCGTCGCAGGCGCGGATTGCGGTTCGGATGCAGCAGGCACTCGGCGGTGGTCATCGCGGTGCCCTCGCCATCGACATGCACCGCACCGCCTTCGAGCACGAAACCGCTGCTGCGGTAGCGGTCAATGCGCTCGATGCGGCAGATCTTCTCGGCCACCTGATCGTCCCGGTTCCATGGCTGGTAGAGCCCGCCCTGCAGACCACCCCAGGCGTTGAACTCCCAGTCCACCGCACGCACCCCGCCACGGCCGTCGATGACGAAGCTGGGACCGATGTCGCGCGCCCAGGCGTCGTTGGCGGAAAGCTCGACGATGCGGATCGGGTGGCCGTCGGCAGGTTCCTCAAAGGTCGTCCCGGCAAGGCCGTCGGCCGGAGCCGGATCAAGCCGCGCACAGGCGTTCTCGAACTGCTGCGCCGACACTCCCAGCGTGACCGGCGTGAAGCGCGCGATCGCCCGCGCCA
>JBGTIE010000055.1:0-7523 GCA_041745855.1 Lysobacterales bacterium
GGCCAGCTCCAGTCGCAGCAGGCCGACGCCGTCGAGCGCCGCAAACAGGCTCTGGTCGCTGGCCGCCAGCGCCGAGACCATCTGCGACGGGGCCAGCAGGTCCGCCGCAACCTGTACAAAGCGACCGGTCCGGCCGTCGTGACGCTGCAGTCCGCCAGCCTGGGTGCCGACCCACAGATCCTCACCGACGTTCAGCAGTGCCAGGATGTGGTTGTCGCTGATGCCGGACCCGTCATCGCGACGATAGACCTCCGCGCGGGCACCGTCGAATCGATTCAGGCCATCCTGGGTGCCGATCCACACAAAGCCCAATGGATCCTGTGCCAGTGCCCGCGCGGTACTTTGCGACAAGCCGTGGCGCTCGCTGAGCTGACGGAAGTGCAACACCTCGGCGATGGACACCGGTGTGCTTGAAGCTGTCTGCACAGGGGCCGCCGCCGGTGCCTGGGCCACCGTGCTGCCGGCAGCGAACACGCCCGCGCAACACAGCACGGCGGCCATCAAGCACAACGGGCGCGAAGGCAGCGGGCTCATTCCGGCTCCTTCGGTGCGCCCTCGTCGGCTGCTTCCAGCGGCAGCACCAGAATGAAGATCGAGCCCTCCCCGATTGTGCTTTCGCAACGCACGCTGCCGCCCAGCAGCTCGGTGCACAGGTTGTAGACGATGTGCAGTCCCAGACCGCTGCCACCTTGTTCGCGGCGGGTCGTGAAGAAGGGCTCGAAGACGTGCCGGCTGATGCTCTCATCCATGCCGCAGCCATCGTCGATGACGCGCAACTCGAGCTGACCGCCGTCGACCCGGGCGTGGATCTGCACCACCCCGTCAGCGCCTTCGGGGTAGGCGTGGGTGATCGCGTTGAGGACCAGATTGGCGACGATCTGATACAAAGCGCCAGGATAGGTATCCAGGATGATGCCGTCGGCGCAGTCGATCCGCACCTCGACGTTGCGGTGCTTGAGCGACGGCTTGAGCGACAGCAGGATCTCGTCCAGATAGCGCGCCAGGTCGATCCGCCGCCGCTGCTCGCTGGCCTGGTCTACCGCCACTTGCTTGAAGCTGCGGACCAGCGTGCTCGCGCGCTCCAGATTGTCATTGATCAGCAAGGTCGATTGCTCAGCGACCTTGACGAATTGCTCCAGTTGCGAGCGGCGCAGCTGACCGCTGTCCAGACTGCGCCGCAAGGCGCGCATTTCATCGCGCAGGTGTGATGCCGCGGTTACTCCGATTCCCACCGGCGTGTTGATGTCATGCGCCACCCCCGCCACCAGATTGCCCAGCGCGGCCATCTTCTCGGCGTCAATCAATTGCTCTTGCGTCTGCTTGAGCCGCTCCAGCGTGCTGCGCAGTTCATCGACGGTGCTCTCGAGGGTGGCGGTGCGCTCGCCAACGCGCGCCTCCAGGCCTTCGTTGAGCGAGGTCAGCTCGGCCTCAACGGCCTTCAGATGACTGATGTCGCGGTTGGTGCCGACCATCCGCAGCGCCTTGCCCTGGGCGTCGCGGGCCACCGCCCTGCCCCGCCCGAGCACCCAAACCCAGCCGCCATCAACCGAGGGCAGCCGGAAAGTTGCCTCGAAAATCGGGGTCTGGCCAAGAATGTGGCCACGCAGCGCGTCGCGAAAGGCGGGGCGGTCATCGACGTGGGCCAGCTTGAGGTATTCGATCTGATCCGGGAAGCTCAGATCCGGCGGTAGCTTGACTTGTTGCAAGGCGTTCTCGCGGTGAACCCGATTGGCCACCACGTCCAGATCCCACAACTCGTCGCCGCTGCCCCACAGAGCCATCCGCAGGCGAGCCTGGCTTTCGCGCAGTGCATCCTCCTGGGCGCGAACTTCCGTGATATCGAAGGTGGTTCCCACCAGCCGTGTCGGGCGGCCCTGAGCGTCGCGCCCGAGCAGCTTGCCGCGGGTCAGCATCCAGCGCCAGCGGTCGCGATCATCCAGGGTCCGGTAGCTGACCTGCAAATACTCGCTTTCCCCGCTCAGGCAGCGCTTGAGCCCGTCGTCAAAGGCCTGCCGATCATCCTCATGGACGAAGGGGCCAAGATCGCGCAGGGTCTGGCCAGCGCCAACCGCATCGACCTTTAGGTTCGGCAGATGGTTCTCACGCCGGATCCGGCCAGTCTGCAGATTGCAATCCCATAGCTCGCCCTGACTGCCCCAGAGGGATTGCTTGAGCAAGGCCGCACTCTGGGCCAGCGCCGCCGCCGCCGATCGTCGCGCGATCCAGCTTCTGCGAGCCAGCCATGCCAGCAGGGCCAGCAGCGTCAGACCACCCAGCAAATAGGCTATCTTGGCCTTCGTGCTGCGCCAGATCGGCGGGTGCACGGTCAGATCGACCAGGCGCTCGTCGCCCCACTCCTCGTGGCTCTCCAGGCGCGCGCGCAGACGCAGCTGGTAATCACCGGCGCCGAGTCGGCTGAAGCTTATCTGGCGGCGCTGACCTGGCAACTCCGACCAGTCGTCATCAAGCGGCTCCAGCCGGTAGCTGTAGCGCACCGGTGCGGCGGTCAACAATGGCTGCGAGCCAAGTTCCAGATTGAGCAGTGACTGCGGATGGAACAGCTCGATGGCGTCGGCATATGCGACCTCGGCCGGTCCGCTCCGGCGCGCGCTGGCATAGGGCAGGTGATCGATGTACGCAGCGACAATGCGCGCCTGCGGCGGCGGCTGCCCGAGCAAGACCTCGTCCGGCCGGAACACGGTCAGACCGGCGACGCCACCGAACAGGAACTGACCGGAGCTTGCGCGCAGAGCCGAGCCGACGAAGTAGTCCTCCCCGCGGCCCAGGCTGAAGGGCCGCCAGGCCTGGACCCGGCGCTGATCCGGCTGAACCCGGGCCAATCCGGCCGTGGTACTGACCCACAGCGCGCCGACCGGATCTTCGAGGATCGCACCGATCGCATCGGCCGGCAGACCGTCGTGGCTGCCCAGACCGACGAATCGGACGAAATCGCCCCGCGCGTCGCGCTCGAGCAGTTGCAGTCCGAAGCCCTGCGTCCCGACCCAGAGCCGCCCGCCCCGATCTTCCAGCAGGTCGGTGGCGGAGAACATGACCTCACCCTCGGCGGTGGTCAGGGTATAGCGCTTGACCCGACCGTTCACCGGATCGAGCAGATTGACCCCGCCGCGGCGCAACGCGAGCCAGATCCGGCCATCGCGGGTCTGGCGGATCGCATGGACGCTGTCGCTGGCGATCGAGCCCGGATCGTCGTCGCGTTGCCCGAAATGCTCAAACGCATCGCAACCGGCGCACAGGGCACTCAAACCGTTGCTGAGCGTTCCAATCCAGAGCGTGCCCTGCCGGTCCAGATACAGGCTCTGGATGGATCGCCCGGCCGGCCCGGCCTCGGGTGCGTCCGGCCGATCCGGGTAATGCGTCTCGCTGCCATCGGCGTCGATCCGAACCAGTCCGGCGTTGCTGGTCCCGACCCACAGCCGCTCCCCGTCGGCCAGCAGGGTCATGCTCAACGCATTGGCCAGCTCCGGCGCCTGGAATCGATGCCGTGACTGCAGACCAGCTTCGAGGTCGTAACGGACCAGTCCACCGCCATCGATCAGGGCCAGCCAGAAACTGCCATCGGCCGCTTCGGCGATGGCGGCCACTGCGCGCGAAGGCAGGTCTGCCATGCCGGTACCAGCACCGGCACGCGCATAGCGCTCATCTTCCGGCGCATGCACACCCACCCCGCCGGTCCAGCTGCCGGCCCATATCCGGCGGTCACGATCTTCCAGCAGGGCCGTGATCTGGGTTCCCGGCAAGCCGTCAACCTGACCGGAGCGATGCTGCCAGCAGATCGCCCGGGTCGCGCCGGGGTCGAGCCGGCACAGCCCGCCGAAGTGACCGCTCCACAGCCGTCCCCCACTGTCGAGCATCAACCGCATGACTTCGTTGTCGATCAGGCCCGCGCTGTCTCGCGTCAGTTGCTGCCGGAGCTGACCGGTTGCATCCAGCCCGAGCAGGCCATCGCCGCGCGTTGCGAGCCACAACTGGTCGATACCGGCATCGACCACCGCCGCTATCGATGCGGTCGAGTCCGGCGGCAAGCGATAGATCTGCTCGGCGAGCCCGGTGTCCGCCCGCCAACGCCACAATGCATCGTCGGCCACGATCAGCAGGCCATGATTGGGACTGTCTGCGAGCACCCGCAGGCGCCGCTCATAGGGGATATCGAAGGGCGGTGGCTCAAACAGGTGGGTCTCACCATCCAACCGCTGTACGCCGTCCTGCAAGGACACCCAGAGCTGTCCCTGGCGATCGAACAGCAAGCCGGTAATGGCGTCCTGGCGCAGGCCGGCGACACGACCGCGCTCGCCGCTATAGCGGGTCAGCTCCAGACTGCGCAGATCCAGCCGGCTCAACCCGCGTGATGGCGAAGCCACCCACAGTACGTCGTCGGCAACCGCCAGTGCCTGTACATAGCTGTCAGCCAGCGAGTCCGGGTCGAGCGCGTCGTGTCGCATGACCCGGAACTCGTGACCGTCGAACCTGGCCAGACCATCCTGGGTGCCCAGCCAGACGAATCCGCGGCTATCCTGTACCAGCGCGGAGACCGATGACTGCGGCAGGCCACGGGCCTCGTCGAAGACGCGAAAGCGGACCCGATCCACACCCTGCGCCAGCGCCCACGAGCCCACCAGCAGCAAGCAGATGCCGATCAGGATGCGCCGTCGCAGTTCACACCAGGCCATCTCCCCCCCACCTTCAGGCCAGTCTGCATCTTGCCACCGATGGGGCGGTCAGCGCGATGGTGCTCTACTTTGGACTGCGGCGCTCCGCGCCGCTTTGGATGCTCTTCCGATGTAAGTCACGGCTCACCCTACGCAATGCGAGGAAGCCCGGCGAAGCGGCCCGCCCCGCGGTTCGGAGCAACTTCAAACCCCCGCCAAAGCGCGCTCCCAAAAGCATCCAAAGCGGTGCAGAGCACCGCACTCCAAAGGCGCTCCGCGCCATCAACGCTGGCACACTGACGGACACGGCGAAACGAATCGATGCCGATGCCGATACCGATTCCGACCCCGAGGGAGGAACCAGCCATAATGCACCCTTTGACCAGCAAGGAACGCCGCCATGACCGACGTCTACATCGCCGCCGCGCGACGCACCCCGATCGGTGCCTTCCAGGGGGCTTTCAACGGTGTACCCAGCACTCAGTTGGGCAGCGATGCCATCCGCGCTGCCGTGCACGATTCGGGCGTGCCGCTCGAACAGATTTCCGAGGTGCTGATGGGTTGCGTCCTGCCCGCTGGCCTGGGTCAGGCGCCGGCGCGGCAAGCTGCGCTCGGGGCCGGATTGCTCGAAGCCACCGGTTGCACGACCCTGAACAAGGTCTGCGGTTCGGGCATGAAGGCGGTCATGCTCGGCGCCGACCTGATTCACGCCGGCTCGGCCAGTGTGGTCGTGGCCGGTGGCATGGAGAGCATGTCCAACGCGCCCTACCTGTTGCCGGGCGCGCGCAACGGCTATCGGATGGGTGACCAGAAGCTCGTCGATCACATGATGTACGACGGGCTGGTCAATCCCTACGACGGACAGGCGATGGGCGTGTTCGGTGAACTGTGCGTGGAGAAGTACAACTTCAGTCGCCAGGAGCAGGACGACTTTGCGGCCGAAAGCGTGCGTCGGGCCCAGTCCGCGAGCGCCGAGGGACGTTTCGCCGCCGAACTGGTCGCGGTCACGGTCAAGGGCCGCAAGGGAGAGCAAATCGTCGATCAGGACGAGGAACCCGGTCGCATCGACATCGGCCGGATTGGCGATTTGCGACCCGCCTTCAAGCGCGATGGGGGTACGATCACCGCGGCCAGTTCATCGAAGATCTCCGACGGCGCCGCGGCGCTGGTACTGGTCGGCGCCGATCAGGCTCGTCTGCTGGGGATCCGCCCGCTGGCCCGGATCGTGGCCCACGCCTCCTGCGCGCAGGCTCCGGCCTGGTTCACCACCGCGCCGGTCAGCGCACTGGCGGCGGTGCTGGAGAAAGCGGGTTGGCAAGTCGATGACGTCGACCTGTTCGAGGTAAACGAAGCCTTTGCGGTGGTAGCGATGGCGCCGATGCGGGAACTGGGCATCCGCCACGACCGCCTCAACGTAAACGGTGGAGCCTGCGCGCTGGGTCACCCGATCGGCGCCTCCGGTGCTCGCATCGTCGTGACCCTGCTGCACGCCCTGGCCCAGCGTGGCCTCAAGCGTGGTGTGGCCTCGCTGTGCATCGGTGGCGGCGAAGCCACCGCCATTGCAGTCGAGGTAATGTGATGCTCACTCTATTGCGCTTCCCGTTGCTGTTCGTGCCAGCGCTGTTGTTGCACGCCCTGGTTTTGGGCGCTGAAATCGGTACCGATCAGGTCCTGTACCAGTTCACCCTGCCCAGTGGCGCCGAGCTCCAGCTGCGCTGGTACGAGGTGCTGCTCGGTCTGGGTCTGGCGATGCTCTACTTTGAAGTTCTGAAGTCCAGCTACGCCGGTCCAGGCAAGGTCATCGACCACATGCTCTCGCTGGTGCTGTTCGTGGTCCTGTTGCTGGAGACCCTGCTCTCTCCTTTCGGCGCCGATCGCGGCTTCCTGCTGTTGACCATGTTGTGCATGTTCGACGTACTGGCCGGCTTCACCGTGGCGATCGCGGTCGCTCGGCGCGATATAGGGTTCATGAACTAGCTTTCAGTCGAGCACACTGAAAGGGGCGCCCGCAGGCGCCCCAATCGTGAATCTTGCGAGTCAGGCGGCGAACCGCCTGCCCCGCAACTCAGACCGCTTACCAGCCGAAACCGAAACCCAGACCAGCCTGCGCCTCATCGCTGGTGAAGGAGCCACCAAGGGTGAAGGTCATGTTGTCGTTGAAGGCACGCTGATAACCAATCGCCAGCGCACTTTCACCACCGGCGAAGCCAGCGCCGACGGCGAGCCGGTTATCCTGGCTCAGACCGGCCGCACTGCCGACCATCGTGGTCATCGCCGCGCCCAGCGCCGCCATCTCGTCGACACGCTGGTTGGTTTCGCTGAATCGACGGTTGATCGTGTTCTGCAGGAAGTCGATCTCGCCCCGGAACTGGCCGAAGTTGACCGCGTCGGTGGCCTGAGTGCCGGCCGCCACGTTGGTGATCTGGCGCAGGTTGCCGGCCGAACCGACCGACACTGTGCTGGCCCGGTTGGCGACGGAGTTGTTGCCGATGGCGACGCTGTTCTCGGCGGTGGCCGACGCGTTGGCACCGAGCGCGACACTGTTGCCGCCACTAGCCGTTGCCGCGCGACCGACCGCAGTCGAGGAATTGCCGCTCGCATTGGCACGGTTGCCGTGCGAAGTGGCAAGGTTGCCGGTGGCGGAAGCCTGCCAGCCGCTGGCCGTCGCACCGACGCCGGAGGCGACCGACTGGGTACCGACGGACTGGGAATGGAAGCCGGAAGCCACGGAGCCCTGGCCCACGGCCAGCGCATCTTCGTCGCTAGCAACTGCGCCCTGGCCCACTGCACTGCTGTTCACCGCGCTGGCGACCGCACCCTGACCAACCGCCGTGCTGTTGGCACCGGTGGCCTGCG
>JBGTIE010000056.1:0-10351 GCA_041745855.1 Lysobacterales bacterium
AGGGCCAGCACGACGCCCACAGCGATTCCGGTCCCGATCAAGCGCCCCACGCTACCGGCGAGCAGACCCAGCACGTGGCGCGGGCCGGCTCCGAGGGCCATCCGCAGGCCGTAATCGCGCTGGCGCTGCTGGACGGCATAGCTGAGCACGCCGTACACGCCGATCATCGCCAGTACCAGTACCAGGCCAGCGAAGCCGGCCACCAGTACGGCGCGGAAGCGATGCGTGGCGGTGGCGTTCCAGGCCAGTTCCTCCAGCGTCGCGACATTGCGCAGGCCGACCAGTTGCTCAGTGTCGATTTGATGGATGGCGTCGCGCACTTGCGGCGCCAGCGTGCCGGCACTGCCACTTTCCGGGCGTACCAGCAGGAAGATATCGCCGACTGGGCTCTGCGTCAGCGGTACGAAGAGCTGGACGAAGCCCTCGCGTTCATCGGGCCGCGCCTTCAGTTGGCCAGCAACGCCCACGATTTCGCGTACGATGGCCGGGGCATCGGCAGCGGCTGATATCTGCACTGATATGCGTCGCCCCAGCGCCGCGCGAAGCAGCTCCTCGCTGCTTGCCGTCGGGCCGATCTCGGCTGCCAGATACCTGCGCACGAAGGCCTCATTGACGATGGCCACCGGCACGCCATCGGTCAGGTCGCGCTGATCGAAGCCGCGACCGGCCCGCAAGGGGACGCCGAGGGTATCGAAATAGGCCTCACTGATGATCTGATAGTCGGCGGTGGGCCGTACCAACGGGTCCGCCAACGGCGCGCCTTCGGGCGTGACGAATGCATCACCAAAGGAAGAGGCCCCAAGCGGCAGGGTCGTCGCCCAGGCTACCGAGCGCACCCCGGGGACGTCTCCCACTTCGCGTGCGACCTCTTGATAGAAGCGCAGGATTTCGGCTGCCGATGGGTAGCGGCTGCTGAGCGGGTCGACCATCATCGTCAGGACCCCGCGCGCTTCATAGCCACGATCAACGCCCTCCAGTGCCAGCAGCGTACGTACCAGCAGGCCGCCGCCGAACAGCAGGACGACCGCGGTCGCAACCTGGCCAATCACCAGCAGGCTGCGCAGACGTCCGCCACGATTGGCGACGCCGCGGCTGTCCGCGCCGATGGCCTGGCCCGGCGCCATGCGGCTGGCCTGCCACGCTGGAGCCATGCCAAACAACAGGCCAGTCGCCAGCGCCGCGAGCAGGCAGAAGCCGACGACCCGTAAATCGAACTGCAGGCTCACGGCATTCGGTAACAGGCCGTCAGGCACCAGTGCTGGTGCGCCGGCAAGAATGGCGGCGCCGAAGATCAGTCCGAGCAGCCCCCCGAGCATCGCCAGCAGCAGGCTCTCGGTCAGCAACTGACGCAGCATCCGGCTGCGGGTGGCGCCGAGGGCCGTCCGAATCGCCAGTTCGCCCGAGCGCGCACTGGCGCGCGCCAGCAGCAGGTTGGCCACGTTCGCGCAACACACCAGCAGCACCAGTCCAACCACGGCCAGGAACAGCCATGAACTCAGGCGCAGATCGCCGCCCACCAGCACCGCCCGCAGGGGCTCTGCATTGACGCCGCGGCCGGCATTGTTGGCCGGGTGCTCGCGTGCGAGAGAGGCTGCGATGGTGTCCATCTCCGCGGTCGCGGCAGCGCGGCTCACACCCGGCTTGAGCCGACCCACGGCATTCAGAAAGTAGGCCCCGCGCAGCCGCGGCGACGCGTCCTCAAAGGAGGCCAGGGCCCAGATGTTGCTGCGACCGATCAGCTCGGTGGCGCGTGGCATCACGCCAACGACCGTGTACGACTCACCGTCCAGGTGCAGTGCCTGGCCCACGATAGCCGGGTCAGCGCCATACTGGCCGCGCCAGAAGGATTCGCTGAGGACGACCAGATTGTTGTCCTGGCGGTCATCCCCGGTGTTGAAGGCACGCCCGACAATGGCTTGCAGGCCGAGGGCATCGAAGATTTCGCTGGTCACCCACTGCCGTGCAACGTTCTCGCCCGTGCCATCCGGTCGGGTCATCACCATGCTGGCGACATTCGGCTGGTAGCCACCAATGGCTTCGAAGCTCTTGCTCCGGCTGGCCCAGTCGCGCATGTTCAGGGGCGATACCAGCCCGCGCGGGGAGGCTTCAGTGTGCTCGGAAAGAAACAGTACGCGGTCAGCCTCGGGCAAGGGCAGGGCGCGCAGGACGGTGGCATCGACCAGCGCAAAGATTGCTGCGTTGGCGCCGATACCCAACGCCAGGGTCAGGATCGCGACCAGGGCGAAGGCCGGCTGCTGACGCAGTCCGCGCAGCGCATGGCGCAGGTCGTGGCCGAAATCCAGCCACCACGAGCGGTCCGCCACACTCTCGCCCAGGCCGTGCGGCCCCTTGGCCTGGCGCAATGAGCGCAGCCGCTGCGGCAACTCGCCGTCCGTCACCTCTGCCAGCGCCAGCCGCTCCGCCTCTGCTTCGGGCAGTCCCTCCTGCCGTAGTTCGGCGTAGCGCTGCTCCAGATGTTGGGCCAGTTCCTCGACGACCTCCGCGCTGCGCTCTGGGCGCAGTTGCAGGTCGCGCAGGTGCGCACGCAGATGGGGCGTCCAGTCAGGCATGTTGCTCTCCGGTGATCAGGTCGATGGCTTCGACGAAGGTGCGCCAGGTCTGACGCTGTCGCCCCAGTTCGCGTCGACCGTCCGCGGTGAGGCTGTAGAAGCGCCGCCGCCGTTCGCCCGCCTTCTCCACCCAGCGGCCTTGCAGCCAACCGCGTTCTTCAAGCCGATACAGCAAGGGGTAGAGCGAGGCGATATGAAACTTCAGACGGCCGCCGGAACGGCTTTCGATCAGCTTGCTGATCTCATAGCCGTGGCGGGCGCGTGCCTCGACGATGGCAAGGATGATCAGCTCGGCCGAGCCCTTCTTCATCTCGCGGTCCAGCGTGCGTGTGTCGATATCTGTCATAGCCACCTATGCTACTGACAGATGAAGCGGTGGCATGTGCCGGAGGTCATCGGGGCTCGCGATGCGAGATGGCCGGTCGTTGGAGCGAGTGCCGCTGGCTTCAATCCCATCCAGAACTGCGTGGGTTGACACGGGCAGGGTGGCAGCGTCAGCTACGTTGCGCATGTGGCCGTCTCACGCGTATGGTTCGTTGTCCCGTAGGCGCTATGAAACCAGGTGAACAACCCAAACGAACCAGCCGACGGCTGTCCGGCCGGGCAGCAGATCTTTCACATTCCGGTGATTCAAGGCGCGCTTGACGCGATAGCCGGCGAATGTGATGACGTCAATACGCTGGTCGACGCGATCCGCGACGAATCCCTCGGCCAGTTCCGACCGATGGTCGAGACTCTCTCCGGGACGACTCAGTCCGGGTAGTCCAGCCGGACTTGCTCGAAGTAGCTCCAATTCTCGAACAGCTTGTCGACCAGTTGGGGGTCGAACTTGGCGCCGGACTGGGCGCTGATGAAGGCACGCACTTCGTCCGCCTCCCAGGCGCGCTTGTAGCATCGTTTGGAACCAAGGGCATCAAAGACATCGGCCAGGGCGGTGACGCGTCCGGCCAGGCTGATCTGGTCGCCCTTCAGGCCGCGCGGATAGCCGCTGCCGTCCCAGTTCTCGTGGTGCTCGTGGGCGATCTGGGCGGCCAGCCGCAGCACCGGGCGGCGCGAGTCGACGAGCAGGCCGGCGCCGAGTTCGGCGTGGGTGCGCATGATCTGGCTCTCTTCCGGCGTATGCGGTCCGGGCTTGTTCAGGACCGCGTCGGGAATGCCGATCTTGCCGATGTCATGGAGCGGGGCGGCAAAGCGAATCAACGAGCAGTTCTGTTCGTCCATCCCGCTCAGGCGGGCGAGTTGTTCGGCGATGATGCCGACCCGGCGGACATGATTGGCGGTTTCCCTGGAGCGGGTCTCGGCGGCGCCGGCGAGGAGATGGACCATCTCCAGCTGACTTTCCGACAGCTCCTGGTTCAGGTGCAGATTCTCGAAGCCGATCGACACATTGGTGCAGAACAACTCGACCAGGCGGTAGTCCAGATCGGTCAGGCGCCAGGTTTCGCCGACGTAGAGCAGGCTTTCGGTCTGCTGTGAGTCGGTGAAGTGCAGCACGTAGTGATCGTCGCGAAACAGGCTCTCCTTGTGTTCATAGGCGTGCTTGAGGGAGGACACGATGCGCCGCGGCAGCTTTTCGTCAGCGTGATTGTTGACATAGCGGCTGTACTCGCCGGTGGCTGCGGCGACGACGAAATGCTCAGGCGTTTGCTCCAGCGGATTGGCCACCTTGCAGTACAGCGCGCCGCGCTCCAGGCCAACCAGATTGCCGAGCTGGTTCAGCACTGCCGAAGCGAACTCGTGCGACTGCTGGTACGAAAAGATATGCGCCGAAGCGCCAATGACCCGCTCCAGCCCCTGCTTGTTGCGTTCGATGAACATGATGTCGCGGTAGGCGCGCAGGGTGGCGTAGATCGTCGTGCGCAGCTTCTGCGCAGTCAGTTCAGTCTTGTCCTTGTAGTCATTGATGTCGTAGTTGGCGATCACCTCGTGCTCCGGCGCCTGCCCGGGCTGACCGGTGCGCAGGACGATCCGGACGAACTTGTTGCCGACCTCATTGCGCACATAGCGCACCAGGTCCAGGCCGGCCTGGTCCGATTCCTTCACCCCATCGAGCAGGGTCACCGCGATGTCGTCGACCTCGGCAAACAGCCGACGCGCCTCCTGGGCGGTGTAGGCGTGGAGGAACTTCAGCGGCCGGTCCTCGAAGCGAAAGCTCCCCAGCACCAGCTTGGTGACATCGTGCACCGCGGGCTCATCATCGACGATGAGGATCTTGTACGGGTGCTGTTCGACCGCGACTTCCTCGGCGAACTCGAACAGATCGTCTGACTCGGACATGCCGCGACCTCCCCAGGAGTCTGCGCCGCCTCCGAGTGTAGCAACCTGCAGCGTCGAAATATGGGCTGCAAAGGTGAAGAAGGCACAGGGTGCGATTCAAACTGATGTTTCGGAGGGCCCAGGGCCCAGGGCCCAGCAAGGGCCAGAGCCGACCAAGGCCAGTCCACGCGATGGCAGCGCGGTGACCCCTACACTTGCCTCTTGTGGCTCTGGACTGGGCCCTGAGCCCTGGGCCCTGGGCCCTGGGCCCTCAGGACTTTGCGCGTTCACTTTGACTCGTACCCGAAGGCACACCTTTCTGCGTGCGGTCGGCGTGAGTGGCTATACTCGTGACTTTGCGGTGTCCGATGCCGCACCTTCTTCTTCCCGCCTTGAAAACCGAGCCTGTGAGCGAATATCTCGATCAGCTGTACCAGTCCTCGCCGCTTTCCGGCCTCAACGCCGACTATGTCGAAGACCTCTATGAACAGTACCTGGTAGACCCGGCAGCGGTCGACGGCCAGTGGCGCAAGTATTTCGACGCCCTGCGTGACGAGCCTGGCGGCGACGTACCGCACCGACCCATACTCAAGCGGATCGGCCAGCTCTCGCGCAATCAGCGCCAGTTGGCCAGTGCCGGTGGCGGTGATGCCGAGCAGCAGGCGCGTCAATCCGGCGTGCTGAAGCTGATCAATGCCTATCGCATCCGTGGCCACCTGACCGCCAACCTCGACCCGCTGGGCCTGACCGACGGGACCACCGTGCCCGACCTGGAACTGGCCTTCCACGGGCTGTCCGAGGCCGATCTGGAGTCAGAGTTCGATACCGCGCCGGTGGTGGGGCCGAAGCGGCGCAAGCTGCGCGAGATCGTCGATCTGCTGAAGGCGACCTACACCCGCAGCATCGGCGCCGAGTACATGCACATGACCGACCTGCGCCAGCGTCGCTGGATGCAGGAGCGACTCGAGGGTGCGGCCGGCCGCTACGGCTTCTCGGCCGACAAGCGCAAGCGCATCCTGGAGCGCCTGACGGCGGCCGAAGGGATGGAGCGCTATCTGCACACCAAGTATGTCGGTCAGAAGCGCTTTTCGCTCGAGGGCGGCGATGCCTTGATTCCGATGCTCGATGCCGTCGTTCATCGCGCTGGCGCCGGTGGGGCCAAGGAAATCGTTATCGGCATGGCCCATCGTGGCCGATTGAACGTGCTGGTGAACCTGGTCGGCAAGCCGCCGCAGGACCTCTTCGGTGCCTTCGAGGGCAAGGAGTACAACGACGACCCGAGCTATTCCGGCGACGTCAAGTATCACCTCGGCTTTTCCTCGGACCTCAAGACCGGCGGTGGCCGGGTCCATCTGGCGCTTGGCTTCAACCCCTCCCATCTGGAGATCATCGATCCGGTCGTGGTCGGGTCGGTACGCGCTCGCCAGACCGAACGGGGCGAGGAAGGCCGCGCCCAGGTCATTCCCATCCTGATCCACGGTGATGCGGCCTTCGCCGGCCAGGGCGTGGTAATGGAACTGCTGAACATGTCGCAGGCGCGTGGTTATGCGGTCGGTGGCACCCTTCACATCGTCATCAACAACCAGATCGGTTTTACCACCAGCCACCGGCAGGACGCGCGTTCAACCCTGTACTGCACCGACGTGGCGAAGATGGTCCAGGCGCCTATCCTGCATGTGAACGGCGACGATCCGGACGCGGTGGTCTTCTGCGCCCAACTGGCGCTGGATTTCCGCACCGCCTTCGGCAAGGACGTGGTGATCGACCTGATCTGTTATCGCAAGCATGGTCACAACGAGGCCGACGAGCCGGCGGCGACCCAGCCGCTGATGTATCAGGTCATCCGCAACCGCCCCTCCACCCGTGAGCTTTACGCCAGCCAGTTGACCGCTGCTGGTGTGGTCACTGAGGACGAGGTCAGCGCCCTGGCCGACGACTACCGCAGCCGGTTGGTTGCCGGCGAAGTGGTGGCGCCGGACATCATTCCGCATGGCGAGGTGACCCAGTTCACTTTCGACTGGCGGCCGTACCTGAAGGGCACCTGGGACGAACCGGTCAATACCGGCATGCCGATCGATCGGTTGCGTGATCTGGCGGTGCGGCTGAACGCGCAGGCCGATGACTTCAAGCTGCATTCGCGGGTCGACAAGGTCTACGTCGACCGTCGTGCGATGGCTGTCGGCGAGATTGCGATGGATTGGGGCTTCGCCGAAACCCTTGCCTATGCGGCTTTGCTCGATGAGGGCTACAGCCTGCGGCTGTCCGGTCAGGACAGCGGTCGTGGAACCTTCTTCCATCGGCATGCGGTGATTTACGACCAGAATGACGGTCGAGCCATGATTCCGTTACGGCGGATCGCCGACGATCCGCGTCGCACCCTGATCATCGACTCTCTGCTCAGCGAAGAAGCGGTAGTCGGCTTTGAATATGGCTACGCCAGCGCCGATCCGCGCACCCTGGTCATCTGGGAGGCGCAGTTCGGCGATTTCTGCAACGGCGCGCAGGTGGTCATCGACCAGTTCATCAGTTCCGGCGAAAGCAAATGGGGCCGTCTTTGCGCGTTGGTGATGTTCCTGCCTCACGGCTACGAGGGACAGGGCCCGGAGCACAGCTCGGCCCGGCTGGAGCGCTTCCTGCAGTTGTGCGCCCTGGACAACATGCAGGTGTGCGTACCGACCACGCCGGCGCAGATGTTCCACATGATCCGGCGCCAGATGCTGCGCTCCTACCGCAAGCCGCTGATCGTCATGACACCCAAGTCGATGCTGCGCCACAAGCTCAGCGTGTCGACGATGGAGACGCTCGCCACCGGCAGCTTCCAGCTGGTGATCCCGGACCGCCTGTCGCGCAATCCCTTCACGGTCGAGCGGATGGTGCTGTGTTCAGGCAAGGTCTATTACGACCTGCGCCAGGCCTTCGAGGAGCGTAACCCGGACAATGTCGCGGTGATGCGGGTCGAGCAGCTTTATCCCTTCCCGCGTCCGGAGGTCAAGGCCGAGCTGGAACGCTTCCCGAACCTGCGCGAAGTGGTCTGGTGTCAGGAAGAGCCGATGAACCAGGGCGCCTGGTTCCAGATCCGCCATCATCTGCAGGCCTGCATCGGCGTCAGGCACAGCCTCTATTACGCCGGCCGCGGGCGCTCACCGGCGCCGGCCTGTGGCAGCTTCCACATGCACCTGCGCGAACAGAATGCCCTGGTCGAGCAGGCCTTGTTCGCGCCCCAGAGTGATGAACACGTCGCCGACTGATCCCGTGTGGATGAATGCCTGACGACTACCGTTTGCCCCAACTGCCCGATAGAAATTCTGAGGACGGCCCATGAGTATCGAAGTCAAAGTTCCGGTTCTGCCTGAATCGGTGTCCGACGCCACCATTGCCAGCTGGCACAAGAAGCCTGGAGAGGAGGTCAAGCGGGATGAGAATCTGGTTGACCTGGAGACCGACAAGGTCGTCCTGGAGGTACCGTCGCCGGTGGACGGCGTGCTCAAGGAGATCCTGCGCCAGACCGGAGATACGGTCACCAGCGAGGAGTTGATCGCGGTGATCGAAGAGGGCGCCACGGCGAGCAAGTCTGACGCCGCTGCGGGCAAGTCCGATGACAGCGCCGGCAAGTCTGAAACAGCCGCCGGCAAGGCCGAGAAAGCCAGTGCCGGCAAGTCAGAACAGGCCAGTAGCGGCAAGTCCGAAGGGGGCTCCAGCAGTCAGGCCGCGGGCGAGCCCGGTCCGGCCGCGCGCCGGGTCATTGCCGAGCATGATCTGGATGCCGCCAGCATCGAGGGCAGCGGCCGCGGCGGCCGGATCACCAAGGAGGACGCGGTCCAGGCATCTCAACAGCCGGCGAAATCGGGCTCGAACGACCTTGCCAAGGTCGCCGGCACCTCGCTGTCGACCCAGGGCGCCCGTACCGAGCAGCGCGTGACGATGACCCGCCTGCGCGCGCGTATCGCCGAACGCATGATGCAGAGCAAGAACAGCACCGCGATGCTGACCTCGTTCAACGAGATCAACATGAAGCCGGTGATGGATGTGCGCAAGAAGTATCTCGAGGCCTTCGAGAAGGCTCACGGCGTGCGGCTGGGCTTCATGAGCTTCTTCGTCCGCGCCGCGACCGAGGCGCTCAAGCTGCACCCGATCGTCAACGCCTCGGTCGATGGCGACGACATCATTTACCACGCCTATCAGGACGTCGGCATCGCCGTGTCGACCGACAAGGGGTTGTTCGTACCGGTGTTGCGCAACACCGATGCGATGGCGCTGGCCGACGTCGAAAAGACCATCGGCACCTTCGCCAAACAGGCCCGCGAGGGCGGCATCGGCATCGACGACCTGCAGGGCGGCACCTTCACGATCACCAATGGTGGGGTCTTCGGCTCACTGTTCTCGACCCCAATCATCAATCCACCGCAAAGCGCGATCCTCGGCATGCATGCGATCAAGGAACGCGCCGTGGTCGAGGACGGCCAGGTCGTGTCACGGCCGATGATGTACGTGGCGTTGAGCTACGACCATCGAATCATCGACGGCAAGGACGCGGTGCTGTTCCTGGTCGCGGTGAAGAACTTCCTTGAGGATCCGGTCAGGTTGTTGTTGCATCTGTAGGGTTGAGGGCGGAGGGCTCAGAAAAGCAGGGCCCAGGGCACAGGGCCCAGGGCCCAGAAGAGCAGGGCCCAGAAGAGAGCAGGGCCCAGGGCACAGGGCCCAGGGCCCAGAAGAGCAGGGCCCAGGGCACAGGGCCCAGGGCCCAGAAGAGCAGGGCCCAGGGCCCAGAAGAGCAGGGCCCAGGGCACAGGGCCCAGAAGAGCAGGGCCCAGGGCCCAGAAGAGCAAGAGCGCGGGGCACGGCTCTTGTGATCTGCTGGGCCCTGGGCGGAGAGCAGGGCGCAGGGCCCAGAACGGCAGGCTTGTAAGCGTGGGGTGCGGGCTCTTGATCTTTCTGGGCCCTGTGCCCTGTGCCCTGGGCCCTGTGCCCTGTGCCCTGTGCCCTGGGCCCTTTCCTTTGTGGCCTCTGATGCCGGCAAGACCTCGATGCGACCAACGCCGCACTAGGCCCGCCCACCATTCCCGCCTATACTCCGCGGCCTTGCGCTGCCCGGGAGGGGGTGGCGCTGTCCTTTTCTTCGTTCACCTCGCCTGGGGGTTTGTCTGATGTTGGAACAGTATGGTCTGTGGATCGCGCTCGGATGCGCGATGCTCGCGGTGGTCTATGGGGCGATTTCGACCCAGTGGATCCTCAAACAACCGGCCGGCAATGCGCGCATGCAGGAGATCGCCGGTGCCATCCAGGAGGGCGCCCGCGCCTACCTGAACCGGCAGTACAGCACGATCGCGATCGTCGGTGTGGTGCTGTTCGTGATCCTCGGCCTGGTGCTGTCCTGGATCACCGCGATCGGATTCCTGATCGGCGCGGTGCTGTCTGGCCTGGCCGGTTATATCGGCATGTTCGTCTCGGTCCGCGCCAACGTGCGCACCGCCGAAGCGGCGCGCAAGGGCATCGCCGCGGCGCTCGCGGTGGCCTTCCGTGGCGGC
>JBGTIE010000057.1:0-3965 GCA_041745855.1 Lysobacterales bacterium
CACCACAGCCGGCCAGCGCGATCGCGCAGGCGCGGCCGATGCCCTGACTGGCACCGCCGACCAGCGCATGGCGCCCTGCAAGGGACAGATCCAGACTCATCGCGGGTACTCCTCGGTGATCATGGCTTCATCCTGGCGCACGCGAGATGCGGACCGCCAGGCCGCTATTGATCCTACTGGGCCCTGTGCCCTGAGCCCTGGGCCCTTGTGTGGGCATCGCCGACTCATCACGTTCACCTCTCACACCATCGGGCTAAAAATCGGCATTGCCCGGCGTACGCGGATAAGCAATCACATCGCGCACATTCGCCATCCCGGACAGATAGGCGATCAAGCGCTCGAAACCGAGGCCAAAGCCGGCGTGTGGCACGGTGCCGTAACGGCGCAGATCGCGATACCACTGGTAGTGGTCGGCTTCGATGTTGAACTGCCGCATGCGTCGGTCGAGTTGCTCCAGCCGCTCTTCGCGCTGGGAGCCACCGATGATTTCGCCGATGCCTGGTGCTAGCACGTCCATCGCGGCGACCGTGCGCTCATCATCGTTCAGACGCATGTAGAAGGCCTTGATCTTCTCCGGATAGTTCATCACGACCACCGGCCGGCCGACATGTTCCTCGGTCAGATAGCGCTCGTGCTCGGTCTGCAGGTCGGTGCCCCAGCTGACCAGATATTCGAAGTGCTTCCCCGAGTTCCGCAGGATCTCGACCGCTTCGGAATATTCCATCCGGACGAATTCCTGCTCGGCCAGACCCTGCAGCCGCGCGATCAGGCCCTTGTCGCTGCGCTCGGCCAGGAACGCAAGGTCCGCCTCGCAACGATCCAGCACGGTGCGAATCACGTGCTTGAGCAGGGCTTCGGCCAGGTCGGCATCGGCGGCCAGATCGGCAAACGCGATCTCCGGTTCGATCATCCAGAATTCGGCCAGGTGGCGGGTGGTATTGGAGTTTTCGGCACGGAAAGTCGGGCCGAAGGTGTAGACCTTCGACAGCGCCAGGCAGTAGGCCTCGACATTGAGCTGGCCGGAAACGGTCAGGAAGGTCTCGCGACCGAAGAAGTCCTGATCGAAATCGACCTGGCCATTGTCCTTGCGCGGGATGTTGGCCAGATCCAGCGTGCTGACCCGAAACAGCTGGCCAGCGCCTTCGGCGTCGCTGGCGGTGACGATCGGCGTGCTGATCCACAAATAGCCCTGCTGGTGGAGAAAGCCGTGGATCGCCTGAGCGACCTCATGCCGCAACCGGGTGATCGCACCGAAGGTGTTGGTGCGCGGGCGCAAGTGGGCGACTTCGCGCAGGAACTCGTAGCTGTGCGCCTTGGGCTGGATCGGATAGGTCTCCGGATCATCGACCAGACCGACCACGCGGACTTCAGCAGCCTGCATCTCGACCGTCTGGCCACGCCCCTGCGAGGGCACCAGCACGCCCACCGCCTGGATCGCGCAGCCGGCGCTCAGATGCTGGATCTGGTTGGCGTAGTTGGGCAGGGTAGCCGGTGCGACGATCTGCAGGTTGCCCAGGCAGGAACCGTCGTTGAGCTGCAGGAAGGACAACCCGGCCTTCGAATCGCGGCGGGTCCGGACCCAGCCCTGGACGGTGACGGTGAGTTCGGGATCAGCGGCGCTGGCGAGTGCCTGGCGAATGCTCAGCTTCAAGATAAATGCTCCGGTCTGGCCCGCAGATGGGTCCAGCGTGGCGAGGAAAGTGTGGGTGAGGATGATAGTGGATATTGGACGCACGAGTCCCAGGACCTGTGAACTCGAGGGCCCATGAACAAGAGGGCCCAGGGCCCAGGGCCCAGAAGATCAAGAGCTGTCCTCGCCATGGGACTGGCCTTGGATTGGCCTGCACTGGGCCCTGGGCCCTGTGCCCTGGGCCCTCCATTCCTGCAATGCTGAGGCACTGCGCACGTCATGACTGCACCCACCGACGCAGCAGCGCCGGCCGCTCCGATATACTCGCCCGTTGCCCCACAGCCGGACTTTCGCCATGTTCCAGAATCTGACCCAGCGCCTGAGTACGGCGATCGAGCGCCTGCGCGGCAAGGCACGGCTGAGCGAGGAGCATGTACGGGAGGGTCTGCGCGAGGTGCGCATCGCGCTGCTGGAGGCGGATGTGGCGCTGCCAGTGGTGCAGGCCTTCATCGGCAAGGTGCGGGATCGTGCGCTCGGGGTGGAAGTGCTGGAAAGCCTCAGCCCGGCGCAGACCCTGGTCAAGATCGTGCACGAGGAACTGGTCCAGTTGATGGGCCAGCAGAACGAATCATTGCAGCTGGCGCAGACGCCGCCGGTGGTGATCCTGCTGGCCGGCCTGCAGGGTGCCGGCAAGACCACTACCGCGGCCAAGCTGGCGCGCTTCCTGATCGAGCGTTCGCGCAAGCGGGTCGCGCTGGTCAGCTGCGACATCTATCGCCCGGCCGCGATTGCCCAGCTCGAGACTCTTGCCGGTCAGGTGGGGGCGCAGTTCATCGCTTCGGATGCCGAGGAGGCGCCGGCGGCGATTGCCAGCCGCGCGCTGGCGCAGGCGAAGAAGCAACTGGCCGACGTGCTGATCGTCGATACCGCCGGCCGGCTGCATATCGACCAGGCGATGATGGACGAGGTCGCCGCGCTGCATGCCCAGCTGCAGCCGACCGAGACCTTGTTCGTGGTCGACAGCATGACCGGCCAGGACGCCGCCAACTCGGCCAAGGCCTTTGCCGACGCGCTCCCGCTGACCGGCGTGATCCTGACCAAGACTGACGGTGACGCACGTGGCGGTGCGGCCCTGAGCGTGCGCCACATCACCGGCAAGCCGATCAAGTTCCTCGGCGCCGGCGAAAAGACCGACGCGCTTGAGCCCTTCCACCCGGACCGGGTCGCCTCACGCATCCTCGGCATGGGCGACATGCTGAGCCTGATCGAAGACGTCTCGCGCAAGGTCGATCAGGAAAAGATGCAGGCGCTGACCAACAAGGTCGTCAGCGGCAAGGGCTTCAATTTCAACGATTTCCGTGAGCATCTGCGGCAGATGCAGTCGATGGGTGGCCTGAGCGGGCTGCTGGACAAGCTGCCTGGCATGGGCGGGGTGACCCAGGACATGAAGGACAGGGTCAACGATCGGCAGGTGGTCCGGATGGTCGCGATCATCGATTCGATGACGCCCAAGGAACGCCGCTTCCCCGCCACCATCAACGGCTCCCGCCGCGCCCGCATCGCCCGCGGATCGGGGACCAAGCCGGCCGACGTCAACCAGCTGCAGAAGCAGTTCCAGCAGATGGAAAAGATGATGAAGAAGCTCAAGGGCGGCGGCATCAAGGGCATGCTGAAGGGCCTGCAGCGACGGATGCCGGGGATGTCGGGGGGAGGGATGCCACGGTTTTGAGTGTGGTGGCGATCGAGAGCGAGTAATAGGGCCCAGGGCCCAGGGCACAGGGCCCAGAAGGGCAAGGGCCGAGCAGAGCAGGGCCCAGGGCACAGGGCCCAGGGCACAGGGCACAGGGCCCAGAAGGGCAAGGGCCCAGCAGAGCAAGGGCCCAGTAGAATAAGCGGCCAGCAGAGCGCTTTGCCGCGGATCTACTGGGCCCTGGGCCCTGGGCCCTGTGCCCTGGGCCCTCGCTCTACTCCGCCTTCAGTCGCCCCGAAGTCAACGGGGCCTTAGCCACCGCCCCCGCTCCTCCTCGCTCATCGCCAGCCACTCCCGCATCAGCTGGGCGCGCTGATCGGGTGGGGCGGTGCGGACACGGTGGCGCAGAAGCATGCGTTGCTCTTCGCTCAGGGTGCGGTCTATCGCGCGTAATTGCTGCCGCTCTTCGACGCTGAACTGCTGCCAGAAGCGCTCCATGCCCTCGACCCGGCGGCTCGCGCGGACGCCGTCCACAAAAGCCTGCCGCTGGTCGGGGCTCATGTTCTGGAAGCGGCGCTGCAGTCGCTGGCGCTCGGCTGGCGGCAAGTGGCGAAAGCGTTGCATGGTCTGGCGCAGTTCGCGCTG
>JBGTIE010000058.1:0-2155 GCA_041745855.1 Lysobacterales bacterium
TCATCCCCTACGCGGTCGAACTGAGCGTGCAGGTGCTGGATAACGTCAAGACGCACACCGAGAAGGTTTCCAAGGTTGTCATCCGCAATGGCCGGCTCACGCGCCACGCCGCGGAGGTTCGGCAGACGACGTATCACCTCGATAACAAGAGCGACACCGAGCAGATCACTTACCTCGACCACCCGCGCGACGGGGACGGCTGGACCCTGACCGATTCCCCCGAGCCGGCCGAGACGACGGAGAACTTTTGGCGCTTCCGCTTCGCGCTGCCGGCGAAGAAGGTGACCAAGTTCGTCGTGAAATGTCGGCTGCCGACGCAACAGGTGCAGGCGTTGGGCGGAATGGACACAAAGGAACTTTCACTGTGGCTGGAGCAGAAGTATGTCGATGAGCGCACCGCGGCCGTGCTGCGGCAGGTGATCGAGGCGCAGCGACAGGTGGCCCAACTCGATCAATCACTGGCCCGCTTGCAGGAGGAGCGCGACCGCATCCACAAGGAGCAGAAGCGCATCCGCGAGAACCTGCAGTCGCTGGGCGAGCGCGCCTCGGAGAAGGAGTTGCGTGAGCGATTCGTGCGCACACTGACGGCCCAGGAGGACCGCCTGGAAGCGATCGACCGCGAGTTCGCCGAACGCACCGCCGAGCGCGACGCGGCGCGGGGGCGGGTGAATGAGTTGCTGGCGGGGCTGGAGTATGCGGGGTGAAGAGAACCCCCCTCACCCCAACCCCTCTCCCCCCGAAGCCATTGGTATCTACACAAGTCCGTTAGTCCGAGCGGAGTGGAGTGGTTGGCGAACGTTTCGGGCGGCGGGGCGGCGGTTCGGGCACCGGTTGTAGGACAGCCATCAGCAGTCGGCGTAGTTCGCGAGGGTCGTAATGCTCGATGATTTCCAGCGTGTTCAGCAGGACGTACAGCCCCGCCAGCAGTGCCGGCTCCGTGAAGCCGTCCTTGCGTCGGACCTGCCGCCCGCTCAGTCGCACCAGCACCGCACGCAGCCCCTCGGCTTCGGGACTTTCGCTCCGCGCTACCTTCCACACCAGCACGCACGCCATCGCCGCCACCGCCAGACGCTTCGCCAACGCCGCCGCTGTCTCCTGCTGCCACCGCTCCAGATGCAAACCAGCCCCCTTGAGCAGTTTGAAGTAGGTCTCGATCAGCCACCGCCAGTAGTACCACAGGGCTATTCGCTCGGCCGGGACTTCCTTCGGCACATTCGAAAACAGCAGCCACTGCGCCAGCACCGCGCCGGACTCGTCGCGCACCTGCGCTATCACCAACCGCAACCGCAATGCCTTGCCCGGCTTGATGACCCGGCCGTGGTCGCTCTTGGCTGGCCGGTCCAGCACCACCTCGGTTTCGGCCACCCATTGCCGGGCCTTGACGCCGTGGTAGAGAACCTCGCGGGCATCGTGGAAGGCACCGCGCTGCCGCAACTGCTCGACGACCTCGGGCAGCAATCGGCTCTTCTCTTCGTGGCGGACGCGGCGGTTGTCGTCGGCGCGGACCAGGATCAGTCGCCCCTGGCGGACCCAGCGGCGGTAGTGATCGACACTGTCGGCCTCGCGGTCGATGATGTACACGGCCGGCTTGCCCAGATCCTGTTTGTGGACGAAACGCATGACGGGCTCGAGTCGGTCGAGCTTGGTCGGGGCGGTGCCCAGGCCAGCCAGTCGGGTGCTGTGGATGCCGTCGGCGGCGCGCAAGTCCTGGCAGAGCGGGGCGATGGGCTGGCCGTCCTGGTCACTGATGAGCAGGGCGGTGAGCAGTTCGTAGCCTCGGTCGTGGCTGTTGGTCAAGTCGATGCGGTCGAGCTTGCCGGTGTGAGAATCGAGGTGGATCTGCGACCAATCCAGGACGGTAAGGGCGTAGTCGAAGCACTCCGAAGCCATGGCAGCAGCAGCGGCATCGAGCAAGGGTTGAGCCAGAGCCTTGAGGGAAACACGCGGGTTGCGCCAGAAACGCCAGGCGGCCTGGGTGCTGGCGAAGGACTGGGCCACTCCGGGCACGGCGCGCAAGCCAGCGGCGACAGCCTGGAGGGGCGCGACGTGTTCTTGGACCAGTTGATCGTAACGCCTCTGAAGGCGCGGTTCTATATCAGGCAAGTGTGAGACATACTCCTATTATACCCCTCACGCACTTGTGTAGATACCAATG
>JBGTIE010000059.1:0-2551 GCA_041745855.1 Lysobacterales bacterium
GATGGTCAGCTTGCTGGTGGCGGTGCTGCGGGCGATGGGGCTGAAGCGTGCGTCCGCGGCGCAGTGGCGCAGCACGGTGCAGGGGTTGTCGGCCATGGGCATCAAGGAAGAGGAGATCAGGCTCAGTGGGGTCCTCGCCGAGTTGGGGCTGTTGGGTGATGAGGACATGCTCACGCTCGACCAGGTGCTCGCGTTTGTCGACACCGCGCACCTGCATCCCCGGCTGGTGAGCGAGTCGACGCATGGTTTCGTCAGTCGCGGCGGCTGGAAGGAGTGTTGCGAGCGGATCAGTCCGCCGCATCTGCGCGGTCTGGGTGCAAAGCGACGGGCGCAGCATCGGGCCGGGATCCGACGGGCGCTGGTGCGCTATCGGCATCGGACCTTCGGCTGGCGTTTGATCCGTGAGGCCTGGCTGCCGGATCTGATCGGTCCAGAGCGGCACCTTTGGTACATCCACGACGAGCGCGGCAAAGCTCTGCACGGCGCCCGCGCGGCGCCCTACACGAGTCTGGCCGAAGCGATGGCGGCGGCGCTGGATGCGATGCGCAAGCACTTCCGCGCCTGGTATCGCGCCCACCCGGTGCAGCACTGGAGCGACTATGTGGCCGGTGGTGCCGAGCAGTACAGCGAGGTGCTGATCCAGCTGGACGAGCTTCCGACCGACTATCGCTCGGGGCATTTCCGCACCCGCAATATTCTGGCGCACGTGCGTACCAGCCTGCGCAGCGGCTCCGAGGGCGAGCGGGTGTTGTACCTGGATGAAGTGCAAAGTGACTGGCACGCCGATCTGCATGCCCAGGCTTGCGGCGAAAGGTCAGCAAACAAGCGACCGGTCGCCGAAGCGCCCTTCGGCAAGGAATGGCCGCTGCTGATGCTCAAACTGATGCTCTGGCGCTCGCAGGCCATCGGCGCCGACGCGCTGGCGTGGAGCACGCTGGAAATGCAGAAGCGGATGTGGGGGCCATTGCGGGTACCGGAGATGCTCTACCTGCGCAGACTGCCCGAGGCGGCGCGAACGCTGGCCAAGGCCCTGAAGCTTGAGATGCGCGAAATCCGCGTCCCCTTCCACGTGCGCGATCGCTATATTGATTTTTCCAAGCGGGGCTGGGTGGTGAAGGGCGTCGACGAGCGGGCGCTGTGCCGCCCCTTTGACACCCGCCAGCAGGCCGAGCGCTTTCTCGATCTGACCGTCCGCAAGACCGAGCGGGTGGTGCCGGCGTTGATGCTGGCCGGGCTGCCGAGGATTCGGCGGATTCCGTTGTATGGGGCGGGTGGGTTGGAGGATTGGGTCTAGCCCGGCGCGCGAAACCGGATTGCGGCAAAGTGCGATTTTCGCCGCCCACTCCCAAGCGCGGCGCCCTGCAAGGAACCCCGAGTTGTACTCGGGCAACGAGCCCAGGTGACGCAGGCAGCCTGTCGGTACGATCGGGGTTGATCGCATGCTGGCAGTACCCGTCGCTGCGCGACGGCCCGAGTGCAACTCGGGGTTCCCAGACGGGGCGCCACCGCTTCGCCTGCAGGCAGGCCCCTACGTGAGCGAGAGCAAGATCACCGCCAGCATGCTGGCCGCAAACAACCCAGGATATTCCGACTTCGGCTAGCTCTGCCGCCCCTGCGCCAGGGCTTCGAGGAGACGCAGCGCCGGTAGGTCCTTGTCGCGCGAGAGTGCCCGCTTCACCCGAATCAGCTCGGCCAGGCCGAGAATGGGCACCTGCAGGCCTTCCGCATCAATCCGGACGATGGAGCCAGCGAAATCCTCAAAGCGCTCTCGATCGCCGATGAAGCCGAGCATGTCCAGCGGTCCTGCGTCGGTGGCCAGCAGCAGATGCCCACCGGCGAGCACGTCCTTCAGGGTTGGTCGCAAGGGCAGGGCATGACCACGATAACGGGCATGCAGTTCTTCCAGCGCAGCAAGCAAGCGCCTGGCGTTGATCTCGCTGACACGAAACAGTGCTTCACGATCAAAGGTTGTTACTGGCGCGCCGTGCAGGACGGCTGCAACACCGCCGACCACGATGAATTCAACGCCGTGGCGGTTCAGTGTTTCGATCAGGCGCTGGAAGCTGGGCGTCGTCATCAAGGCGGAAGGTACGCAGGAAATCCACGCGGGACTGCAGTTCGGCCAGCCGTTGGGCCGGCGTCAATTCGGCAAACCAGTCGAGCAGGCCAGCCTCTTCGGTGGTCAATGGCAAGGCATCGGGGACACGAAAGCGCATGCCCGGATGGTATCCCATATCGATGTCTCCTCGGCCGACGCCCGCGCCCAGAGCAGCCACGAACCCTCGTCATTGCGACGGAGCCCAAGCGACTGCGGCAATCGCGTTTGCTTCTCCGAACGCGAAAGCACTGGATTGCCGCGGCCCGCGCCGAACGGGTGCACGTTGTTGATTGAAGATCGAGCGGCGCGGGTCTCTCCATGAACCCATATCGTAAGCCATTGATTTACGGAAGTGCCGGGACCATGACCCATGTGCATTTTCCAGGTCAAAGAAGGCGTTCGGAAGAAGAACCATTCTCACGCGGAGACGCGGAGGTCGCGGAGAGAGCTTTC
>JBGTIE010000060.1:0-13136 GCA_041745855.1 Lysobacterales bacterium
GAGCCGGTCGAACACTCGCTCGCGCAGCAGGCGGCCATTGGCGACACAGTTCAGCGCCACCCCGCCGGCCAGGCACAGCGCCTCGCGTCCATACTCGGCCGCCGCGCTGCGCGCTAGCCGCAACACCACCTCCTCGGTCACCGCCTGGATCGACGCGGCCAGATCCATATGGCGCTGGCTCAGTTCGGTTTCCGGCGGCCTGGGTGGTGCGCCGAACAGGCGGTGGAAGCGCTCGCCGGTCATGGTCAGACCGGCGCCGTAGTTGAAATAGCGCATGTCCAGCCGGAAGCTGCCGTCGGCCTTGAGATCGATCAGATGATCGAGGATCTGCTGCGCAAAGCGCGGCTGGCCATAGGGCGCCAGTCCCATCAGCTTGTACTCGCCCGAATTGACCCGGAAGCCACAGTAGTAGGTGAAGGCCGAATAGAGCAGACCCAGCGAGTGTGGAAAGTGCAGTTCTCGATCCAGCCGCAGGTCGGCACCTTCCCCATAACCGAGCGAGCTGGTGCACCACTCGCCGACACCATCGAGGGTCAGCACCGCGGCGCGCTCAAAGGGCGAGGGATAGAAGGCGCTGGCGGCGTGGCTGAGGTGATGTTCGGAAAACAGCAGCCGCGCCTCCCAGTCCACGTCCGGTGCCAGGGCGCGCAGCCGCTTGACGATCAGCGGCTTCAGGAACAGCTTCTCCTTCAGCCAGATCGGCATCGCCTTGGAAAAGCTGCGGAAGCCTGCCGGCGCATAGGCCAGATAGGTCTCCAGCAGCCGCTCGAATTTAAGCAGCGGCTTTTCATAGAAGGCCACATGGTCGATCTGGTCGGCACGCAAGCTGTTGGATTCCAGACACCAGGCGATCGCCCGCCCCGGCCAGTCCGGATCATGCTTGCGCCGCGTAAACCGCTCCTCCTGCGCCGCCGCCACGATCCGCCCGTCCTCGATCAAGGCAGCGGCACTGTCGTGGTAGAAGGCGGAGATACCGAGGATGTACATGGTGCAGGGCCCAGGGCAAAGGGCCCAGGGCCCAGTGGGTGGCGATGACTGACGGGTGGCGAAGGATAGCCGAGCAGCCAGAGCACGGGGCTCAGAAGTGTCCGGCCTTGCGCTGGGCCCTGGGCCCTGAGCCCTGGGCCCTCCTCCTCAAACCATTCGAAACCTCAAAACAACGTGTAAATAAACGGCGCCAGCACCGATCCCTTGAAGGCCACCAGCAGGCCGCCGATGACCAGCATCGAAAGGATGATCGGCAGCAGCCAGAATTTCTTGCGCTCGCGCAGGAAGTCCCACAGGTCCTTGAGCATGGTCTTGAGTGCTTCCCTTGTATCGCGTGTGTCGGTCCAGCTAGCCCGGATGTTTCATGAACGTTCGTCGCGAGGCCGCTGAGGGCGCGTCGTGGTGCGGTTCGCGGACCATTTGGCGGTGAGGGCGTAGTTTGCTCTACGTTGAGCCGACAAATGGGAGCAAACCGCGCCACGACGTGCCCGCCTTGATCAGTACGGGCGGCGGCCGCAGTAGAAGGTTTATGAAACATCCGGGCTAGAACGGGCGTCGCATGCGCTGACCCAGATCCAGGCTGCGGTCGCGCTCGATCCAGTAGCTTTGCGCTTCGCGATCCAGCCGCAGCGCCAGGGCGTCGCGGCGAATCAGGCGGAACCACAAGGCCAGCGGCACGAACAGAATCAGGTAGATCAGCCCCAGCAACAGCGGGTTGATCACCCGTCCCAGCAGATGGGCCAATCCCATCCACCAGCCGAGCGGTCGGACCAGCCAGAGCGGCCTGAGTTGCGCGATCGCCAGCATCGAGAGCGAAAACAGGATTGCCCAAGTCGCGACCGTCGACATCCCTTTCCACATCGCCCAGCCTGCCACCAGAGCCCCGACCACGGCCAGCAACCAGCCAAAATGGCGCGGGCTGGCACCATGGGGGTCTTCAATTCGTTGGTGGTTCTCGTGGGACAAGCTTGTCTCCGGTCGATGGCGGGGCAGTGTAGCGAAACGGCGCTGGGGATTGGCCTGGACGGCGCAACTCGGGCGATGCCTGGGAACTGCAGGCGCCGAGCGCAACCGAGCGATCCAATCGGGTGCGAGTCAAACTGATGTTTCCGGACCGGGTCGGCGCAATCCCGGGAGTGGAATCGTACTCGTACTCAGCATCGCGGTACTCGTACTCGAAACGATCAAGTACGATTGCCTGCTAATCGAAATGGACGAGGCGTCGATGATGGCTCGGATCGCGGCGGCTTCGGGCATGCGGGCGACAGGTGCACCGCATCCGCAATGTGTGCATGGACGGCGAAGAGTGGCCACCTTCATCGCGCTTCCGTCATTGCTATGGCTTTTGGCGTTGGCTATGTTCGCGGTAGTTGGGGACGCGATGGCAGCCGACGAGGCGCACGTGTCTGGCGCAGGCCTCGACATCGAGCGCTATGAAGTGCGCCTGCATCCCGACATCGACGCTGGCACGCTCGCCGGCAGCCAGCGAATTCTTGCGCGCGTGCTCACCGACGGACTGCGGACGGCCACTTTCGATGCGGGCGAGCTCACGGTGCTTAGCGTGCATCGCGAGGGCGTGGTGCTCGCATTCGAACGGGAAGAGCGCCAGCTGCGTATCCGCCTGCCCGAGTCGGCACGCACTGGCGATCGACTGGACCTGCAAATCGTCTACACCGGAAGGCCGAAGCACGGCCTGCAGTTCCAACCCGCCCGGCGGGAGCTGTACACCGTTTTCTCCACCAGCCAGTGGATGATCTGCGTGGACGCGCCCGCCGAACGTGCCGCATTCGATCTGGAACTGGTGCTGCCGCGCGCGCTGCGCGTCGTGGCCAACGGTCGCGCCATTGCCCAGCGTGATCTCGACGACGGTCTGCGCGCGCATCGTTGGCGCCTGTCCGAACCGGTGCCAAGCTTCCTGTACGGGTTCGCCGCGGCGCCCTATCACGAAGTGCTGGAAAAAGTGGGAAGGGTTGCGCTGCGTTACTTGTCGGTCGATCAGGACGAGGCGCAGCTGCGCCGCACCTTCGCCGACACCCGCGATATGTTGCTCTTCTTCGAGCGCCGCGCCGGTTTCGCTTACCGCGGCGACTACACGCAGGTACTGGTCGCCTCGACCGTCGGACAGGAAATGGCGGGCTTGGCGGTGGTGTCGGAAAGCTACGGCGCCAAGGTGCTCGACGACCCACAAAATCGTGCCCTGCTTGCGCATGAACTCGCCCACCAGTGGTGGGGAGTGTCGGTGACCTGTCGTGACTGGGGGCACTTCTGGCTCAACGAGGGCTTCGCCAACTTCATGGCCGCGGCCTGGCTGGAACACCGGTTCGGTGAGGCGGCCTACAGGGCACAGGTGGATGGCTGGGAGCGGCGTTTGCAACGATTACGCGCCGACGGTGCCGATCGATCGTTGGTCTACGAGCGCTGGTTCCGTCCCAGCGCCGACGACCGCGCTGTGGTCTACCAGAAGGGCGCGTATGTGCTGCATCAGCTGCGATTGCATCTGGGCGAGCGTGCGTTCTGGCGCGGCATCCGCGCCTACACCCGCGCTCATCGCGATAGCTCGGTGACCACCTCCGATTTCCGCCGTGCCATGGAGCGTTCCAGCGGTCGCGACCTCGGGCCGTTTTTCGCTGAATGGGTGGAAGGTCCGGTACACGGTTAGTCGTTCGTGGCCAAAACCGCACGTCGTTGCCCTCGATTCCGATTCCGACCCCGACCCCGACCCCGATTCCACATCGCTGGTCTCTATGGCTGCATCAGCCCGTTGATGCGGTTCGCAAAACTCACCGACATCCTACGCGCACGGCCGTTGCACTTCTGCCTCCGGTCGCGAGCTTCAACGCTCTTGATCTCAACTGGCTACTGGAACTGGCCACTGGAACTGCTCTTCTGACCCCTCAGCCCTCAGCCCTCAGCCCTTTTTGGACGGTAGTTGAATGAGGCTTCCGGACCGAATCAAGTCAAATCAGCGCCCCCGCGCGATTGACCCTGTCTCCATGACAGGACCACAATCGGGGTTCGGGGAAACACACTGCGACATTCATCACGAAACGAGGGGAGGCCATGAAGGCATCGGATCTGTTTGTGCGGGCGCTCGAAGCTGAGGGCGTTGAATGGGTGTTCGGCATTCCGGGCGAGGAAAACCTCGACCTGCTGGAATCGTTGCGCACCTCCAAGATCAAGTTGATCCTGACTCGGCACGAGCAGGGCGCAGGCTTCATGGCCGCCACGGTCGGTCGTCTGACCGGCAAGACCGGCGTCTGCCTGGCTACGCTGGGGCCGGGCGCGACCAACTTCGTCACCTGCGCCGCCTATGCCCAGCTCGGCGCGATGCCGATGATGATGCTGACCGGCCAGAAGCCGGTGAAGGCGAGCAAGCAGGGCCACTTCCAGATCGTCGACATCGTCGACATGATGAAGCCGCTGACCAAGTACACCAAGCAGATCGTGTCGGCCGACAACATCCCGGCGCGCATCCGCGAGGCCTTCCGCCAGGCCGAGGAAGAGCGCCCGGGCGCGGTTCATCTGGAACTGCCCGAAGACATCGCCGATGAGCATTCCGATGTCGGCCTGATCAAGGCCAGCCTCCATCGCCGGCCGATCGCCGACCACAAGGCGATCACCCGCGCGGTAGACGCGATCCGCCAGTCCAGCCATCCGCTGCTGCTGATCGGCGCCGGCGCCAACCGCAAGCTGACCAGCAAGATGCTTAATGAGTTCGTCGCCAAGCTCGGCATTCCCTTCGTCACCACCCAGATGGGCAAGGGCGTGGTCGACGAGGACCACCCGCTGTGGCTGGGCAACACGACCCTGTCCGACGGCGACTTCGTCCATCGCGCGATCGAGAAGGCCGACTGCATCATCAATTGTGGCCACGACGTGATCGAAAAGCCGCCGTTCTTCATGAAGGAAGGGCGTCGCACCGTCATCCACATCAACTTCTTCGGCGCCGAGGTCGACACGGTCTACTTCCCGCAGCTCGAAGTGATCGGTGACATTGCCAACTCGGTCTGGCAGATGAAGGAAAAGCTGGAAAAGCAGCCGCACTGGGACTTCAAGTATTTCGACAAGGTCCGCGCCGCGCTGAACTCGCACCTGGACGAGGGCAAGGACGACGACCGCTACCCGATCTACCCGCAGCGACTGGTCGCCGACGTGCGCAAGGTCATGCCCGACAACGGCATCCTGTGTCTGGACAACGGCATGTACAAGATCTGGTTCGCCCGCTACTACCGCTGCCGCCAGCCGAACACCCTGCTGCTCGACAACGCGCTGGCGACGATGGGCGCCGGCCTGCCCAGCGCGATGGCCGCGCACATGGTCTACCCGGACCGGCCGGTGGTCGCGGTCGCCGGCGATGGCGGCTTCATGATGAACAGCCAGGAGCTGGAAACCGCGGTGCGCCTGAACATGCACGTGACCGTGCTGCTGCTGCGCGACAATGCCTACGGCATGATCAAATGGAAGCAGGCCAATATGGGCTTTGCAAACTACGGCATGGACATGGGCAACCCGGACTTCGTCAAGTACGCCGAGTCCTACGGCGCCAAGGGCCACCGCCCCACCTCCGCCGACGATTTCGACCGCATCTTGCAGCACTGCATCGACACCCACGGCGTACACCTGATCGATGTGCCGATCGACTACTCGGATAACGATCGGATTCTGAATAATGAGATCAAGGAGTTGAGCAAAGCGGTGTAGCCACAGTGCAGTCCGGGAGCTTGGCGATGGAGGGCCCAGGGCTCAGGGCCCAGGGCCCAGAGTCGTGCTTCGACATGATTGCCGAAGACCGGGAAGGATATGCCGGGGCTGCGGTCAGCAGCTTCCGGGATCTGATCGCCTGGCAGAAGGCAATGGATCTGGTCGAGCAAATATTCGGGCTGACCCGGCGCTGGAGCATTTCGGACCAGTACGGACTGGGTAACCAACTACGGCGATCCGCCGTGTCGATTCCCGCGAACATTGCGGAGGGTTTCGAACGGCGCTCGACGCGCGAATACTTGAGATACATCGCCATTGCCAGCGGTTCGCTTGCCGAATGCGAAACACATGTGCTGATCGCCCAACGAGTCGGGCTGGCCGAGCCGGAGCACGATGCGTTGGTCGACAGGATTCGGGAGATTGGTCGAATACTCCGAGGGATCGAGCGTAGCCTTGGCCGAAAACTGGGCCCTGGGCCCTGAGCCCTGGGCCCTTCAAAAGAAGGGTGCAAATTATGTTGAAGGCGACATACCCATACTACCTGGCCAACGAGGCCCACACCCCCAACACCGATTTGAAGGTGACCGACAAGTACACCGGTGAGGTGGCCACGCGGGTCGCGCTGGCGGATGCGAAGGTCATCGACCAGGCCATTGGCGCGGCGGTGGCGGCGCAGGAGGCAATGGCGGCGATGCCGCCGTATGAGCGGCAGGACGTGCTCAATCATTGCGTGGCGCGCTTCACCGAACGCTTCGAGGAGATCGCGCAGGCTTTGTGCATAGAGGCCGGCAAACCGATCAAGGATGCGCGCGGCGAAGTCTCGCGCCTGATCGACACCTTCCGCGTCGGCGCCGAGGAAGCGGTGCGCGGCGGTGGTGAGGTCATGAATCTGGAGATCGCGCCGCGGGCGAAGGGTTATCGCGGCATGTGGAAGCGGGTTCCGATCGGGCCCTGCTCCCTGATCAGCCCCTTCAACTTCCCGCTCAACCTGGCCGCGCACAAGATTGCGCCGGCGATCGCGGCCGGCTGCACCTGGGTCATGAAGCCGGCCAGCCGCACGCCGATCGGGGCGCTGATCATCGGCGAGATCCTGGCCGAGACCAATCTTCCCAAGGGCAGCTTCTCGATCCTGCCCTGCTCGCGCGATGGCGCCGATCTGTTCACCGAGGACGACCGACTCAAGCTGCTGTCCTTCACCGGCTCGCCCGGCGTGGGCTGGGAGCTCAAGGCCAAGGCGGGCAAGAAGAAGGTCGTGCTGGAATTGGGCGGCAACGCGGCCTGCGTGGTCGATGCCGATCAGGGCGAGCGGCTCGACCAGGTGGTCGAGCGGATCGTTTTTGGGGCCTTCTACCAGTCCGGCCAGAGCTGCATCAGCGTGCAACGGATCATGATCCACGACGCGCTCTACGACGCGGTCAAGCTCAAGCTGGTCGAGGCGGTCAAGGCGCTGATCATGGGCGATCCGAAGAACGAGGACACCTTCATCGGCCCGATGATCGCCGAGAGCGAAGCCAAGCGGCTGGAAGGCTGGATCCATTCGGCGGTGGCCGGTGGAGCGACGCTGCTGTGCGGCGGTCAGCGCGAGGGCGCGATGCTGCAGGCCACCCTGCTGGAGAACGTCGGCGCCGATCAGGCGGTCAGCTGCCAGGAAGCCTTCGGCCCGGTCGCGATCCTGAGCCGCTTTACCGATTTCGATGACTGCATCAAGCGCATCAACGACAGCGACTTCGGCCTCCAGGCCGGCATCTTCACCCACGACCTGCGCAAGGCGATGAAAGCCTGGGACCACCTCGATGTCGGCGGCGTGGTCGTCGGCGACGTGCCCTCCTGGCGCGTCGACAACATGCCCTACGGCGGCGTCAAGGACTCAGGGCTGGGCCGCGAAGGCGTCAAGTTCGCGATCGAGGACATGACGGAGATACGGTTGCTGGTGATACGGGACAATTGAGATGCAGGGCTGAGGGCTGAGGGTCCCGAGAACAGGGCTGAGGGCTGAGGGCTGAGGGGTCAGGCTTGCTGTTTCGGGGCGGTCTGATGCTTTAGGCTTGCGGATTGCGGCTGGACGATCAAGAGCGGCTTCGAGACGACCGTGTACACCCTGTGCCTTCATAAGGCTCACGCAGCCCCTGAGCGCGCGCCTCTGCTTTTCTGACCCCTCAGCCCTCAGCCCTCAGCCCTAGATGCAACCCTCAGCCCTCAGCCCTCAGCCCTAAAAAAAGCAATGACCTCCTCCCCCACTTTCATCCCCCTGTCCATCGCCGTGCTGACTGTCTCGGACAGCCGCAGCCTGGCCAATGACAGCAGCGGCGACTATCTGGCGCAGGTATTGCTGCAGGCGGGCCATCGGCTGCATGAGCGGGCGCTGTTGCCGGACGATTGCTACCAACTGCGAGCGCTGGTCTCGCGCTGGATTGCCGATGAGGCCTGCGACGGGGTATTGATCACCGGCGGTACCGGCTTTACCGGTCGTGACAGCACGCCGGAGGCGATCTCGCCGCTGCTGGACAAGCAGATGCCGGGCTTCGGGGAAATGTTCCGGGTCCTGTCTTTTGAGGAGATCGGCACCTCCAGCCTGCAGTCGCGTGCCTTCGCCGGCCTGGCCAACGGCACCTTCGTCTTCTGCCTGCCGGGTTCCACCAGCGCTTGCCGCACAGCCTGGGAAAAACTGTTGCAGGCACAACTGGATGCGCGCACGCGTCCGTGCAATCTGGTTGGGCTGCGGCCGAGATTGCTGGAAGAGTAGGCTTCGCGGCTTTCCTGGGACCGCGGGCGTCCGGCCCGCAGGCTTCGGCGTACCCTAGTCTTCCAAAATGGTTCGCTGCCCCGGCGGGTACTCGCAAGCGGAGGTTTTCGCTTCCCTGGGACCGCGGGCGTCGAGCCCGCAGGCTTCGGGGTACCTCAGTTCGTCAATGGTTTGCGCTGGTGGAGGCGAGTCATAGCTGCGCGGCGAGGTGTAGTCGTTCGGCGTGTTGTGGCCTGCGGGCGGGACGCCCGCGGTCCCCGGTAGAGCAAGAGCGTGGGCGGGACGCCCGGACGAGGCGGGTCGTGGTTGCGCGGCATGGCATGGTCGTACGGTGTGTTTTGGTCTGCGGGCGGGACGCCCGCGTTCCCAGGGAGAGCAATGGCGCGGGCGGGACGCCCGCGGTCCCAGGTAGAGCGGCTCCGTCCAGTGCCCCCCGGCTGCCATTCCAAGCTACCCTGTCTGCCCGGGGAGCAACGCGATGGAGGGGACGGTGGCCAGGCTCAAGCGCAAGCATTACGACGATGCACTCGAAGCACTCGAGGTGGAACTCAACCAGGTCCAGCGTTGGCTGCAACACACCGGCAAGCGGCTGGTGGTGATCTTCGAGGGCCGCGATACGGCCGGCAAGGGCGGTGCGATCGGGGTCTTCAGCGACTGCCTGAATCCGCGCAGCTGCCGAGTCGTAGCACTGCCCAAGCCGACCGAGCGTGAGCGTACACAGTGGTATTTCCAGCGCTATGTTGCGTATCTGCCGGCTGCCGGTGAGATCGTGTTGTTCGATCGCAGCTGGTACAACCGCGCCGGAGTCGAGCGGGTGATGGGCTTTTGCAGCGACGACGAGTACTCCCGCTTCCTGGCCGACTGCCCGGTATTCGAGCAGCAACTGGTCCATGACGGCATCCTGCTGCACAAGTACTGGCTGGGTTGCGATCAGGCGATGCAGGAACAGCGCTTCGCCGAGCGGGTCGCCGATCCAGTCAAGCGCTGGAAGATTTCGCCGATGGATCTGGCGGCGCGCGAGCGCTACGAGGATTACACGGTGGCGCGCGACGCGATGCTGGCGGCGACCCATACCGCCCATGCGCCGTGGCGATTGGTCGACATGAACGATCAGCGGCAGGGTCGGCTGGATCTGGTCCGTGATCTGCTCGATCACCTGCCCGATCACCCTATCGAGCCCGCACCGGTAGAGCTCGGTCCGCTGCCCAACCCGGCAGCCACCGAGAGCTATCCGGAGGATATTCCGAGGGTGCAGCAGCGCCGTTGGAAATAGCTCCGGCCAGGTGATCGGCAGGGGCAGGGATCAGTCCTGCTTGCGCCGCAAGTACACCGGCATCGGCCAGTGCAGCGTGCGGGCCAGGAGCGGGTCTGGCCAGTGCCTGGCCAGCGCTTGCGCCAACGGGTCCGCCGGGTCGTCGCCACAGGCTTGCTGGTAGCGCGCCACGGCCGAGTAGCTACGGAAATAAGCCAGCAGTCGCGGCAGCTCCCACGCTGCTTGCAGTTGGAACGGGTGTGCCGGCAGCGCGATGTAGGGCCAGGACACCGATGCATAGCCTTCGTCGATAAGCGCTCGCTGCGGCGGCCACCATGGAGCTATCGCCGCCGCGAAGGGCGCATAGGCGGCATGCAGGTCGGTCGGCAGTACGACATCCTGATAGCACCAGACCGCGAGCACGCCACCCGGTTTGAGGACGCGGTCGAGTTCGGTGAAGAAGCCGCTCTGGTCAAACCAGTGCAGTGCCTGCGCAACGACCACCAGGTCCACACTGGCATCGCCCAGCGCGCAGCGCTCGGCGGGCGCACAGTCATAGTCCACTTTTTCCAACGCTGGAGCGTGCGCGAGCGCCGCAGCCGATGGCTCGCTGGCATGGACATGGGCGAAGCGGCTGGCCAGATCGACCGTCGCCTGACCGCTGCCGCAGGCGGCCTCCCAGACCCGTGCGTCCGGCCCGACCAGATCCAGCAGATGGTCGTAAAGCGCCGCCGGATAACCGGGCCGGGCCGCCGCGTAGCTGCCCGCCTGGGTGGAAAAGTGGTCCTGGAAGGTCATTGGGGTTTCAGGGCTGAGGGATGAGGGCTGAGGGCTGAGGGTGAAAGTGTAAGGCAGGTAGGGAGTTGGACCGCGTAGGGCACAGGGCTCAGGGCCCAGGGCCCAGGGCCCAGTAGAGCAGGGCCCGCCCTTGTCGGAACCCCGAGTTGCACTCGGGTCGTCGCGCAGCGACGTGCTGTTTGGCGTGCGATAGAGCCCCCCGTACCGCTGGAATGCCCACCGTCACTCGCCTCGTTGCCCGAGTACAACTCGGGGTTCCATTCAGCGCGCGGCGCCCTTGTCGGAACCCCGAGTCGCACTCGGGTCGTCGCGCAGCGACGTGCTGTTTGGCGTGCGATAGAGCCCTCCCGTGCCGCTGGAACGCCCCGCGTCACTCGCCTCGTTGCCCGAGTACAACTCGGGGTTCCATTTTCACGCGGCGCCCTTTTCGGAACCCCGAGTTGCACTCGGGTCGTCGCGCAGCGACGTGCTCTTTGGCGGCAGCGCGATCGACGCCAACCGGGTCGACTGATCCCCGGCGTCGCCGGCCTCGTTGCCCGAGTACAACTCGGGGTTCCGTTTCGTGCAACGCGCTGGGACTCAGCCCGGCCGTACACCCTCAGCCCTCAGCCCTCAGCCCTGAACTTCGGTGATTCAGCCCACCACTTCTCATCCGCCGCTTTTATCGGCCAATGATTCATCACTTTGCCGCAAAGCGCGGCTATGCTCTGCGGCCCCCATGTCTTGCGGAGCCTGTTGATGGCCTCCTTTCGCCTTTCCGGACTGCTGGCTGCCGTCCTGTTCGCCTGTCCCGCCGCGCTCTGGGCGCAGGTGTCCATCACTGCGTTGAACACCCCGATCACCGAATCCTTCGACGCGCTCGCCAATACCGGCACGAACATACCGTGGACCGACAACACCACCCTGCCGGGCTGGTATCACAGTCGCACCACATACAACGCCGGCACCGGTTCGTCCAACACGGGTGCAGCCTACAGTTTCGGTCTGGCCGACAGCACCGAGCGCGCCCTCGGAGGGGTGGGTTCGACCGCCACCGGGACGATGTACGCGGCGGTGCGGTTGGTCAACGCCACCGGCGAGTCGATCAGCTCGCTGGACATCGCCTATGTGGGCGAACAGTGGCGCAACAGCGCCAACACGGCCGCGCACGTGCTGTCCTTCGAGTACCAGGTCGCGGCGGCCGGTGTCATCACCGACGCCAACGTGCCGGATACGGGCTGGACGCCGGTGGCGGCACTGAACTTCACCGGCCCGATCACTGGCGGCACCTCCGGTGCGTTGGATGGCAATCTGCCGGTCAATCGGGTCGCACTTGCGCACGAATTGGTGGTGGCGGTGAACGAGGGCCAGGAAGTCTGGCTGCGTTGGGTGGATCCGGATGATTCCGGCGCCGACCACGGTATTGCAATCGACAATTTCTCGGTCACCGCGCGTAGCGCGTCGCCGCTGCCCACCCTCTCCATCAACGACGTCTCCCTGCCCGAAGGCAACGTCGGCACGACCACCTTCAGCTTCACCGCCAGCCTCAGTGCGCCGGCGGGTCCCGGCGGCGTCACTTTCAATGCGCGGACCGAGGACGGTACTGCCACCTTGGCCGATAACGACTACCAGCAGCTGGTCCTCACGCCCTTCATGATCGCCGAGGGCGGCAGCAGTGTCGCGATCGACATCCTGGTCAACGGCGACACCACCACCGAGCCGAACGAGACCTTCAGCGTGATCCTGAGCGATCTGGTGGGCGCATTGCCCGGCAACCTGGTCGGCACCGGCACGATCGAGAACGACGACGGCGCGACCCCGATCAACGTGAGCATCAACGACCCGGAAGTGACCGAGGGCGACGTCGGCACCAGCGGCATGAGCTTCATCGTCAGCCTGGATTTGCCAGCGCCGGTGGGCGGTGTGAGTTTCGACATCACCACCGTCAACGGCAGCGCCGTAGCCGGCAGCGATTATCTGGCTCGCAGCCTTGTCGGCCAGACCATCGTAGAGGGAGCCAGCAGCTTTGAATTCGTGGTCCAGATCATCGGTGATCTGGTGAACGAGCCGACCGAGACCTTCACGGTCGAACTGAGCAATGTCAGCGGCAACAACGGCGGCACGGTCGACTCCAGCGGCACTGGCACGATCATCGACAATGATCCGGTACCGCTGACGATCGCCGAAATCCAGGGCACCGGTCTGGTCTCGCCCGTCGTCGGCACGGTCCAGATCACGCTAGGCAACGTTGTCACCGCAGTCGGCACCGATCTGTTCGCGATGCAGATGCCGATCGGGGACGGCAACCCCTTTACCTCCGACGCGATCGTCGTGTTCACCGGCGGAGTGCCGATGGTGCAGGTAGGTGACCTGGTCGATGTGAAGGGCAACGTGGTGGAATTCTTCCAGTTCACCGAGTTCACCGCCAGCGGCGGTGGTCTGGTCGTCAACGTGGTCGGCACCAGCGCGCTGCCGGCGCCGATCGTGTTCGATGACATCGTCCCGTCCCCGGTCCCGGCGGTAGCCGCCTGCCAGGGCGCCGGCAGCACCATCCCGACCAGCGCGGCGACCGCACTGCAAAACTTCGAGTGCTTCGAGGCCATGCTGGTTACCACCAGCACCGGCATCATCAACGCGCCACATCAGGCCTTCGGTGGCGACCCGATCGCCGAGGCC
>JBGTIE010000061.1:0-3972 GCA_041745855.1 Lysobacterales bacterium
GCTGCTGAGCGAGCCGACGCTAGGCAAGGCCAACCAGGCTCGCCCACCGACCTTGTGCATCGGCGAGGACAGCCGGATGCCGTATCGGCTGGAGGCGCTGCGCGCCGGCGCCGAGGGCTACTACACCGCCGGTACCGACGACGTCACGCTGGCGCGGCGGATGGTCGACCTGATCGAGGATCGCACGGCGCCTTACCGGGTCGTGATCGTCGACGATGATGCCTCGATCACGATGTTTTGCGAGGCGGTACTGCGCCACAACGGCATGCAGCCCAGGGTGGTCAACAATCCGATGCGTCTGTTCGAGGTGCTGGAGGACTTCGATCCGGACGTGATCCTGGTCGACTTGTACATGCCGGAGGTCAACGGACTGGAACTGCTGGCCCTGCTGCGCTCACATCCGGGCACGCTGTTCACGCCGGTGATCCTGCTATCCGGCGATGACGACGTCGAGCGCCGCTTCGATGCGCTCCATCTGGGCGGCGATGACTATCTGACCAAACCGATTCGACCGCGCTTCCTGGTGGCCGCGGTCACCAGCCGGGCGCGTCGCGCCCGCTGGATCCGCCGCGAACTGGACGAGCGCCTCGCTGGCAGCTGAACTCGCTGCGAGACACCTTTTCCGGCCCGTTGTGCACACGGGCCATGAACCAGCAAGAGCGGTCTCACGCGGAGACGCGGAGGACGCGGAGGAAGAGCAAGATCGAGGCGCCTAGCGCGAACAGCAGTCGGAAGTCGGATTCTCGACGCCTGATGTCAGATTGTTCTCTTAAAGCTCTCTCCGCGACCTCCGCGTCTCCGCGTGAGAATGGCTCTACTTACGAGTGCCTTCTTCGACCTGGAAATGCACATGGGTCATAGTCCCGGCACTGCCGTAAATCAATGGCTTACGATATGGGTTCATGGAGAGCGACTGGTGGCCCGAATGATCAGTCCGGTGCCGCTCTGACGGCCGGAGCCATCGCGCGTTCGATCGCCCGCTTCTCGTCCTCCAACTCGTCTGGCTCACTGAGCGTCTGCAGCAACTCGGCTTCGACCAGTTCCTGCAGCCGCGCCCGTAGCCGGTGCACCGCCACCGCCACACTGTTGCTGCGCATGCCCAGCCGGGCTGCTACTTCGGTATAGCCAATGTGAGGGTCTGGCGCTTCGACCAGGAAATCGGCGAGAGCGTGAAAGAGCTCGCCGCGCCCCCTTGTTTCGGCCTCTTGCTGCAGGGCCCGCCGAGCCTGATCCACCACGGTCAGCGCAAATGCCCGCTCGAAGACCGCATCAGGATGCGCGTAGGCGGGTCCGGCGAGCAGGTCGATGTCCAGATCGTGCGCCAGACCGGCCGGCCGGCGCCGCTGGGCTGCCGCAGACATCTGCTCGTTGATGACAAAGTTGCGTACCGCCGTTCGCAGGAAGACACGGAACCGGCCTCGCTCCGGATCGGCGCGTTGGTGCAGGCGCAAATCCAGGAAACGCAGGAAGAAGGACTGGGTCAGATCCTCGGCCTCGTCCATACCATGTCCGCACGCGCGCAGGTAAGCGAGTACCGGTGGCCGGTAGTCACGGCATAGCTGCTCCAGCGCCACCTTCGCCGTCGCGGCATCCGCATCGGCCCGACGCAACATACTCCAGCGAGTGGTCTGAAAGCCCTTCGCAGGCATCGCGCCAACTCCAGCGGCCAACGCAGTATCTTGATGGTAGCGCAGGCTAGTCCCGCAGCTCGCAGAAACAATAGGCGTAGGTCCGCAGCGGGTGCTCGCGGGCGTCGCCGAACAGGCGCAGCAGCGATCGGCCCTGGGCCAGCTCCGCACCCAGCACTCGGCCGACGCCGAGGTCCAGCTCGAGTGACGCCAGCAGGCCGGTCGCGACACTGCTGGACACCGTATTCAGCACGAACTGCTCAAAGCCGCTGACCGGCTTCTCGACATAGCTCACGCGATAGTTGTCGCCCAGGTTGGCCAGCTGCGCGGCCGCATCGAGCGCATCGCGCAGACCGCCCATCTCGTCGACCAGTCCGTGGCCGGCGGCATCGCGACCGCTCCAGACGCGTCCCCGCGCGACCTGGTCAATCGCTTCCTCGCTTTGCTCACGGTTGCTCGCGACCTTGCTGATGAACTCCCGGTAACCATGTTCGATGCCTGACTGGATCAGCTGGCCGATGCGCGGGTCATACGGCCGGCGCGGATCCAAGGCAGTCGCCAGCCAGCTCGTACTGGCGCCGTCGGCGTAAAGGCCAACGGCATCCATGCTGCGATCGACGGTCGGGAACATGCCGTAAATGCCGATCGAGCCGGTGATCGTGGCCGGATCGGCGTAGATCAGATCGGAGGTCATCGAGATCCAGTAGCCACCCGACGCGGCAACGTCACCCATCGAGATCACCACCGGTTTGCCGGCTTCGCGGGCCAGTTCCAGTTCGCGCCGGATCTGCTCGGAGGCAAAGGCACTGCCGCCGGGGGAATCAACCCGCAGCACGATCGCCTTGAGATCATTGTTCTTGCGCGCCTCACGCACCAGCGCGGCGGTGCTTAGCCCACCTACGGTACCTTGCGGGTGCTCGCCGTCGATGATCTCGCCCTGGGCAACGATGACGCCGATCTGGGGCGCATCCGGCCGCGCCGGATCAGTACTGAACTGTTGCGCGTAGGTGCGCAGGTCGATCCGGCGGGCTCGCTGTGTTTCCGGATCCACCGCGCCCTGCTCGGCCAGCAGTTGCTCGAACTGGTCCTCGGTCAGCAATTCATCGACCAGATTGCTGGCCAGCGCGAGTGCGGCGAAATCGCCCTGCGCTTGCTCAGTCAGCTCCGGCAGCCGTTCGATCCAGCGGCTGAGGTAGTCCGGCTCAAACTCGCGCGCTTGCACGATATCGTCCTGGTAAATCGCCCACAGGTCGCCCAGCCAGGCGCGATCGGCCTCCAGCGCCTCGTCGGACGGCGCATCCAGCAGATAAGGCTCGACTGCGCTCTTGAATTCGCCCACACGGAAGACATGGATGTCGACCTTGAGCTTTTCCAGCATCGAGCGGTAGTAGAGCCGGTTGCGACCGAAGCCTTCGAGCAGCACGCCGCCGTTGGGATTCAGGTAGATCCGGTCGGCCCGGGCGGCGAGGTAATAGCCGCGCTGATCGAACCAGTCGCCGTAGGCCAGCACCTCCTTGCCGCTCGCGCGCAATTCATCCAGCGCCTGACCGATCTCGCGCAGGGTGGCGACGCCAACCCCGCCCATCCGCTCGGTGCGGATCACCACGCGGTTGATGTTGGCGTCGCTCTGGGCGCTGCGCAGTGCCTTGAGTATGTCGCGCAGCTGGACTTCCCTGACCTCGTCGCCGAGCAGCTTGCCGATCACCCGCTCCGAAGGGTCGGCGGAGTATTGCTCGACGATGTCTCCATCGGGCGCGAACATCAGGGCCGAACCTGCTTCCAGCCGGGGTTTGCCCAGGCCGAACAGGGTCAGGATCAACAACACCAGCACGGCCAGGAAGATCAGGTTGAAGACGACCCTGCGGGTGACATCGACTGCGCCCCAGAACCCGCTCCACAAGCGCCGCATTGGGCCGGGAGTTGCGTGTTGTTGCATGCGGTATGACTCCTAGTTGTTCCCGGCTGACACCGGATCATCCTGTCGATTCTACGGCCTCAGGCGCCGCTTGCCATGGGCCGCAGGTCAGGCCCCCACGGCTAGGGCGCAGTCCCGGCCGGTGCGCGCCACAACAATCGCGTGGCTCGGGTCAGCAGCAGCAATGCCGCCACGCTCAAGCCGACAATGAAGCCGTACCATAGTCCCTCCGGCCCCCAGCCGCGTTCGAAGCCCAGCCACCACGCCACCGGAAAGCCTACCGCCCAGTAGGCAAAAGCGGTGTAGTACATCGGCACCCGGGTATCCTTCAGTCCGCGCAGGGCACCTGCGGCAACTGCCTGCAAACCGTCGGACAGCTGAAACACGGCGGCCAGGCCGATCAGGACGGTCGCCAGCGCGATCACCTCG
>JBGTIE010000062.1:0-3358 GCA_041745855.1 Lysobacterales bacterium
CTCCGCTATCGCCCCGCCGGGAGCATCCGGCTACTACCACTGCGTATCGCGCTGTGTGCGGCGGACTTTCCTGTGTGGCTTCGACTTGGCGGGCAGGCGTTGGAGAAAACAGCGGCGATGCGCCGAAAAGTGCTCAGTCGAAGCCATTCGAGCCCCACCGACCACTCGAAGTCCCCAGCTCACCGTCGCAATCTCCCAAAAGCGCCGCTCAGCGCGGCGGACTCCGGAAAATCGGTCTGTTCCGTTGCTTCCTCCCGGTACTTCCGCTGCTTCCCGGCTCCGGAAAATCGGTCTGTCCCGGTGCTTTGTCCCGGTGCTTTCCAGTAGTAGTAGTAGCCGCTGGAACCGGGCAGTATGATTACGGAGCAAACCACACCCTCTCACGCTTGACGCCCTTGGTCGCGAACACGAGACTGCACCAATGAATACCACCGTCCCGCAACGACTTCCCAGCGCGAGCACGGCAGACACCGTGCAAGGCGCGCCGAAGAACGCGCGCGATCGTGTGCTGCGAGCGCTTGAACTCGGCAGACGCGGGCAATTGCTGCGCATGCTGGGCGATCATGCTCGATCCGGCAAGCTCGCTCGCGCTCGCTGAGCAGGTCGCCGAAACGGCCAGGCAGCTCGGGGTTGACTCGGCGCTTATCGGGGCGGCTGCGCTTGCCGTGCACCGCTACACGCGGGGAACCGAAGACATCGATCTTGCGGTCGCGGTCGATCCCCATCGAGAGTTGGTTGCGCTCGAGAAGGCGTTCGCCTCATGCGGTTTGCGTACTCGGCTGCGCCTGCCAGATGACGAGGATCCCCTCGGCGGTGTCCTGACCGTGTGGACATCGGTAGATGAAGAAGACGAACCTGCCGACGTGGTCGAAGTCGTCAACTTCCACAATCCTGGCAGGCTCGTTCGCACGCCAGCGAGGACAGCCATCGCGCGAGCGCAGTCCCTGCCCGATAGTCCGCTGCGCTGCGTGACGATCGAGGATCTGGTTGCATTCAAGCTCTATGCCGGCGGGCTGATGGACCATGCCGACATCGTCCAACTGCTGACCCGCAATCCAGCGGCAGACGTGGATGTCATTCGTTCGGTGGCCACACCCTTTGATAGGGGCGGAATCCTTGAAGGACTGATCGATCAAGCCAGATCGATCGGCGCGCGAAGGCGCTAAGGGCGCACAGTCCAAGAGGACTCAGGACACAGCCATGGCACGAACCGGGACTGGCGAACCGGGACAGCGCCTCCATATTGCCTACCGGACAGAACTTTGAGCATCGGCGTGGCTGGATAGTCGCCCGAATGAACGAGTTGGCGCAGATCTACGCGGTGCGGGTGCTGGCCTTCTCGGCGATGAGCAAATATGGAGTGCGGTAGCTTGCTACCGCTTTCGCTGTGGGCAGCTTGCTGCCGCTCTTGGCTCCAACAGGTGGCCGAGCGCTGGAACCGGCTCTCACCAGCGCGTCGAGTTGGGCGAGGCGCAACAATACGTCCAACATGCGTGAGCGCCTCGCGTCAGCCATTGCATGAAGAACGTCGGCGCCCTGTTCAGTTTGGGGTGGTCCCGAAAAGCATCCAAAGCGGCGCGGAGCGCCGCAGTCCAAAGTTGTGCAACGCCGTTCATGGCGCGCAGCGCCTTTGGAGTGCGGTGCTCTGCACCGCTTTGGATGCGTTTGAACCCGAGGACGCGTTCGAGCCCGAAAGCACACGAAGCTCCGCGTACGCCCCGTAAGCCGATTCCTACGCCAACTGCCGGCAAAGTCTGACGAACATTGCAGCCATCGGCTTACAGACAGCGTCAGCGATCAGCGCCAAGCTGAGCGCATGACCACCGCCCGCTCCGCCATCGCCCCGCCGGGAGCCTCCGGCTACTACCACTGCGTATCGCGCTGTGTGCGGCGGACGTTCTTGTGCGGATTCGACAAGGCGACAGGGCAGAGCTTCGAGCACCGTCGAGGGTGGATCGTTGCGCGGATGAACGAACTGGCACAGATCTACGCGGTGCGGGTGCTGGCCTTCTCGGCGATGAGCAATCACATGCACCTGGCGCTGCACTTCGATCCGACTTGGGTCGAGGCGTGGACCGATCGCGAAGTAGCCGAGCGCTGGAACCGGCAGTTCCCAAAGGCCGACATGACCGAGGCACAGCAGGAAGATCGCATCCAGGCGTGGCTGCTCAAGGACAGCAAGATCGGCAACATGCGCGAGCGGTTGGCGTCGGTCAGCGAGTTCATGAAGTACCTCTCCCAGCCGATCGCCAGACGTGCAAACATCGAAGACGACTGCACCGGCAAGTTCTGGGAGGGCCGCTTCAAGTGTCAGCGCCTGCTCGATGAAGCCGCCGTCCTGTCGGCAATGGTCTACGTCGATCTGAATCCGGTCCGCGCAGCGATGGCGCAGGATCTGGAAGATAGCGATTACACGTCGATCCAGCAGCGCATACGTGAGACTGCGCGCAAGCTCGGTTGTGGCGGCGAACAACTGAAGGCCGTGGCCGGCGTCCCCGGCACCGCCTCTCTGTCGATCAGCATCGCCCAATACCTCAACCTGGTCGACTGGACCGGGCGTCAGATGCATCCAGGCAAGCGCGGCAGGATCGAGCCCGAGCGGCCACGGATCCTGGATCGACTCGGATTGACTGATAGCAGCTGGACCACCCAGGTCAAGGCCACCGAGAGCAACTTCTATCGTGCGATTGGTGCAGCGGACTCACTGATCGACTACGCCAAACACATCGGCCAGCAGTGGCTACAAGGCATTGGCGTGGCCCGCGAGCTCTGCAAGATGAGATCGAAACCGGGCTGAGCAGCCCGGAACCACGTGGAAGGCACCGCCAGCCGAGGGGTTGGCGGGCAGGCGTGGCGAAAATCAGCGCCGAAGCGCCGAAAAGTGCTCAGTCGACGCCATTCGAGCCCCACCGACCGCTAGCAGTCCCCAACTCACCTTCGCAACGGCCGGAAAACGCCGGTCAGCGCTGCAGGCTCCGGAAAATCGGTCTGTCCCGGGGCTCTCCCCGCCGACCGCTAGCAGTCCCCAACTCACCTTCGCAACGGCCGGAAAACGCCGGTCAGCGCTGCAGGCTCCGGAAAATCGGTCTGTCCCGGGGCTCTCCCCCGGGGCTCTCCGGGGCTCTCTGTCTTCGGCGTCGGTGGCGGCGCCCGCGGTGGACGTCCGCGGCGTGGCTCGGACCTGCGCTACATGCTCGAACTCACGCTGGAAGAGGCGGTCAACGGGATCGAGCGCGAAATCACCGTGCCGAGCCTGGTCAACTGCGTCCATTGCGCCGGCAGCGGCTCGGAGAGCGGCAAGACCCAGACCTGTAGAAGCTGTGCCGGGCACGGCCGGGTGCGGGTCCAGAACGGGATT
>JBGTIE010000063.1:0-3166 GCA_041745855.1 Lysobacterales bacterium
TATGCGTTGGGGGTTGGGGAGGCGGAGGCCAGACTTTGAATTTTCGTTCCTCGTCAAGTTCGGTGCGCAACCGGGCCGTTTTAGGTTTTAGGTTTTAAGTTTTAGGGAAAGGCAAGGGCCCATCCGCTTCGGCCTTTCGCTCTTGCTCTACCCTAAAACCTAAAACCTAAAACCTAAAACCGCTCTTTCGTAAAACGTAAAACGTAAAACGAAATCCGAATGATCCTAACCCTGACCCCCTCGACCGAATCCGCTACGCCGACCGGGAATCGGAATCTGCTACTCGCCCTCCTGAACGGCGATCTCGGCCCCGAATCCCTGACCGAAACTCAAGCCGACGCGATCCTTGCCGAGGCGGCGATCCAAGGCATCGAAGCCCAACTCTGGTCACGCTGGAAGCATCGCAGCGCACGTCCTGCGTGGACGGCCAGACTTGCCGATCGGGTCCGCCAGCAAACCCAATGGGAGCTGTCGCATTCATTCGCCATCGCCGATCTGCTGGGCCGCTTTGCGAAACACAAGGTCGAGGCGCTGATCCTGAAAGGCACCGCGCTGGCCTATGACGTCTACGGGCTACCAGCCGATCGTGTCCGCGGCGACACCGATCTGCTGATCGCCGCGACCGACAAGACGAAGGCCGATCGCGTCCTGCGCGAGGCCGGCTTCGGTACCGCCACCCCAATAACCCAGATCGCCGCCGACCAGACCCAGCTCAACTACGTGCGCATCGACAACGGCGGTGCGCGTCAGTGCGTCGATCTGCACTGGGCGCCGATCAACTCGCCCTTGCTGGACCGCGTGTGGACCTTTGCCGATCTGCAAACCCGCGCGGTCGCCTCGCCCGCCCTGGCACCGCAGGCACGCACGCTGTGCCGCGTCGATGCCTACATCCACGCCTGCCTGCACTGGGCGATCAACCGCCATGTGCCCTACCACTACGGCGGCACAACGCGCGTCGGCGGCGGGCGCTTGATCTGGCTGCATGACTTGCAGCTATTGGCCCGATCACTGACCCGAATCGAGTGCGACGAATTGACCCAGCGCGCCAGCAAACGCGGCATCGCCGGTCTGTGCCGCAAGGCGACCGTAGCGGCCGCCTCCGGCTTCCCCGATCCGACCCTGGAGACGCTCGCCGACAGCCTGCAAACCAACCACAACGAATGGCTGACGCATGCCCTGTCCGGCGGCTGGCTGCGGCGGGCACTGGCCGAGCTGCTCGCGTTGCGCTCGCCAGTGCGCCAGCTGCGCTATCTGCGCGGTCACCTTTGGGCCGACGAATCCGCGCTGCAAAGACGTTATCCCGAATCGCACCAACCCATCTGGCGCCTGCAGATGCGCCGCTGGGTCGACGGTCTGAAGGCGAGGGCAGGGCGCTGAAGGTGCTGGTCACTGGCGGCGCCGGCTACATCGGCTCGCATGCCTGCAAGGCGCTGGCGCAGGCCGGACATCAGCCGATCACGCTCGACAATCTGGTCTACGGCCACCCATGGGCGGTGCGCTGGGGGGCACTGGAAGAAGCCGAACTGGCCGATACCGAGCGGCTCGACCAGATCTTCGAGCAGCACCGCCCGGAAGCAGTCATGCACTTCGCCGCCTATGCCTACGTCGGCGAGTCGGTGTGCGACCCCAACAAGTACTACCGCAACAACGTCGGCGGCTCGCTCTCGCTGCTCAGCGCCTGCCAGCGACACGGCGTCGACAAGCTGGTCTTCTCCAGCACCTGCGCCACTTATGGCGTGCCGACCGAGGTGCCGATCACCGAGGATCACCGCCAGGACCCGATCAACCCCTATGGCGCGTCGAAGCAGATGGTCGAGCGCATGCTCGCCGATTTCGGCGTTGCCCACGGCTTGCGCAGCGTCGCCTTGCGCTACTTCAACGCCGCCGGTGCCGATCCGGACGGTGAGATCGGCGAAGCACACGACCCGGAAACTCACCTGATCCCGCTGGTGCTCGACGCCGCAGCAGGGCGCCGACCGCACATCGCGATCTACGGCACCGACTACCCGACCGCCGATGGCACCTGCATCCGCGACTACATCCACGTGACCGACCTGGCCGACGCCCACATCCGCGCACTCGATCACCTCGCCACCGCCGAGCCCGGCCTGCAAGCCTTCAACCTCGGCAACGGCCGCGGCTTCTCCGTCCGCCAGATCATCGCGACCGCCGAACGCGTCACCGGCAAGACCATCCCCGTCGTGGAGTCCCCCCGCCGCCCCGGCGACCCGGCCGAACTCGTAGGCGACGCCACGAGAGCCCGCCAGATCCTCGGCTGGAACCCGCGCCACGCCGACATCGACACGATCATCGATACGGCGTGGCACTGGCACGAGAAGGGGGCGGCGTGACCATGGAACCCCGAGTTGCACTCGGGCAGGGGCCCAATGGAACCCCGAGTTGCACTCGGGCAGGGGCCCAATGGAACCCCGAGTTGTACTCGGGCAGGGGCCAATGGAACCCCGAGTTGTACTCGGGCAGGGGCCAATGGAACCCCGAGTTGTACTCGGGCAGGGGCGAAGCCCCTGGCTCTGGCACTTGTAGGAGCCAGCCTGCTGGCGAAGCTCTTGCTCCTGGCCCTTGCTCTGGCTCTGGCCGTTGCTCTCGCACTTGTAGGAGCCAGCCTGCTGGCGAAGCTCTTGCTCCTGGCCCTTGCTCTGGCTCTGGCCCTTGCTCTGGCTCTCGCATTTGTAGGAGCCAGCCTGCTGGCGAAGCTCTTGCTTTCGGCTCTTAGCTCTGGCCCCTGCTCCTGCTCTCGCACTTGTAGGAGCCAGCCTGCTGGCGAAGCTCTTGCTCTTGCTCCGCGCCTTTGCTCCTGCTCTCACGCCTTTGCCTTTGCTCCGCATTGAGACGCGGCCGCCGGCGCGAAGAGGGCTCGGGGCGAAAGGCGAAACACCACGCGCGCCGGAACCGCGCTACTTCCAACCGAGGGGCTCTGCGCTTCGGACAACGGAACCCCGAGTTGTACTCGGGCGAGCTTGCGACCCACCCCCATCGTCATTGCGAGGCCCCTTCTCCGGCCCGGAAATGCACACGGGCCATGAACCCTCGTCATCGCGAGACGCCTTTTCGGGACCCGAAATGCACACGGGCCATGAACCCTCGTCATCGCGAGGGAGCTTGCGACCGCAGCGATCCAGAGATTTTTCGCTCCACTTGTGGTTCA
>JBGTIE010000064.1:0-6370 GCA_041745855.1 Lysobacterales bacterium
TCGCGGTGGCGCAGTCCCATGATCTCCTCCATCGAACCGTCCGCATTGTCCGTCCAGGCGGTCACTTCCAGGCAATCGGGCAGCGTCGCCTTGTCGACCACCAGCGAATGGTAGCGCGTGGCTTCAAAGGGGTCGGGCAGGCCGGCGAAGACGCCCCGGCCGGTATGCCGGATCGGCGAGGTCTTGCCGTGCATGATCCTGCCCGCGCGCACCACTGCGCCGCCATAGGCTTGGCCGATGCCCTGGTGCCCGAGGCACACGCCGAGGATGGGGATGCGCGACCCCAGCCGATGGATCAGCTCGACCGTGACGCCAGCTTCGTTCGGCGTGCAAGGGCCCGGCGAGATCACGATCCGCTCGGGCGTCAACGCATCGATGTCGTCGACCGACAGCTCGTCGTTGCGCACCACCCGGACTTCGGCCCCCAGCGTCTGCAGGTACTGCACGAGGTTCCAGGTGAAGCTGTCGTAGTTGTCGATCATCAGCAGCATGGGTCAGTCCGCGAGCAGAAACACGGCATACAGGTGCTCCGAGATTGTGATCGTGCCGACCTCGATGCTCTCCGGTGTGATCCGGCTGCCCGTGACTGTCACCCGGTCGACTGCAGATGGAGCATCGAACACGATCGGCGGTTCGCCGGGCGGCGCAGGCAATCCGGACCGCGCTCGCGTCCAGCGACCTGCCTGGATGCCATAGGCGAAGCTCGGGGCAACATCGGAAACGCTGTATAGCCCGCGGATCCGTGTACCGTAGCTCTTTGCGAGCAGCTCGGCTGTTTCTCGTGTCTGCTTCATGGCCTCGGTCTTCAGATCCGCCCGCAATGACGCCTCTCCCGAGAAGAATGGCGTGATGCCTGCAACCTGCACGTCCTCGCTCGCACGCAACGACGAGAGGAACGCTCTGGTCCTGTCCGCATCCGCGAAGGTGACGCGCAGCTGTCGCGTCACCTTGGTCCCCTTGAAAACCCGCCGTTCGTCTTCGTAGACGTACTCAGGCGCGATCGAGAACACCGTGGCGTCGATCGTTTCAGCCAGTGCCCCGCTGTCCTTCAATGCGGCAATCAGCTGCGCCAGATTGGACTGGACTTTCTCCCTTGCCGCATCGGGACTCATGTCCAGCGCGGAGAGCGTGACCGATACGGTGAACCGGTCCGGCACGACATCGCGGCTCGCCTCGCCCTTGACAAGCAGGTGGGGCAGCGAGGGCAATGCGTTGACCTGCCCTGCCACATTCGTGGCGAACAATGACGCGGCGAGCAAGACGGCAATCCTGGTGTTCATCAATCGATTCCTCCCCACGGCAGGAAAACGCCTGCCCTCGTGATGAAAACGCTCTGGTCAATATGCATCGGGATTCACAACCCCCGCGCCGCCTCCGCCACCGCGCGGAATAGTGCCCTGCCTTTGTTCATCGTCTCTTCCCACTCACGCTCGGGATCGGAATCAAAGACGATGCCGGCGCCGGCCTGGACGTGCAGGCGACCGTCCTTGATCATCGCCGTGCGGATGCCGATGGCCAGATCCGATTCGCCCCACCAGTTCAGATAGCCGACCGCACCGCCATACAGGTTGCGGCGGATCGGCTCGAGTTCCTGAATGATCTCGATGGCGCGGATCTTCGGCGCGCCCGAAAGTGTGCCGGCCGGGAAACAGGCGCGCAGCACGTCCATCGGGCTCAGCTCCGGGCGCAGCAGGCCTTCGACCTGGGAAACAATGTGCATGACGTGGGAATAGCGTTCGATGACCATCTGGTCGGGCACGCTGACCGATCCGGGCTGTGCGATCCGGCCCACGTCATTGCGGCCCAGGTCGATCAGCATCAGATGCTCGGCCAGTTCCTTCGGGTCGGTCAGCAGATCCTCGGCCAACGCGCGATCCTCCGCCTCGGTCGCACCGCGCGGGCGCGTCCCGGCGAGCGGCCGGACCACCACCCGGCCACCGTCGACTCGATACAGGATCTCCGGGGAGGAGCCCACCACCTGGAGATCGCCAAAGTCGAGGAAATACAGATAGGGTGAGGGATTAAGCGCGCGCAGGGCGCGATAGACGTCAACCGGGCGCGCCTGGAAGGCAACGCTCAGGCGCTGCGACAGGACGATCTGGAAGGCATCGCCGGCGAGGATATAGTCCTGACAGCGCCGCACCGCCTGTTCGAACTCCTCGCGGCTGAAATCGGAGACGAAATCGGCCTCGGTCAGCACCGCCGGGTCCAGCACCTCCGGATAGCTGGGGGCGGCCGAGCGCAGACGATGGGCGAGTTGATCGAGTCGTCGCCGGGCCCCGGCGTAAGCCTGCGGCTCGGTCGGGTCGGCGTGCACGATCAGGTGCAGCAAACCGAGCTTGTTGTCGAGGACGGCGACTTCCTCGCTGAGCAGCAACAGGATCTCCGGCGTACCGAGTCGATCCGGCTGGTCGTTCCGGCGCAGCCGCGGCTCGATGTAGCCGACGGTCTCGAAGCCGAAATAGCCAACCCAGCCGCCGCTGAAGGGCGGCAGCCCGGGCAACCTGGGAACCCGCTCGGCGGCCAGCAGACGGTCAATCTCGGCCAGCGGGTCGTCGATGGCGCGCTCTTCCACCATTTCGCCGTGCCTTTCGCGGCGAAAGATGCCGTCGCGGACGCTGACCCGCTCGGTCGCCGGCAGCCCGATGAACGAATAGCGCCCCCAGGTCTCACCGCCGGCGACCGATTCGAGCAGATAGGCGTCGACTCCATCGGTCAGCTTCAGGAAGGCGCTCAGCGGCGTGTCCAGATCCGCTCGCAGCTGCAGCGTCAACGGGATCCGCGTATAGCCTTCGGCGGCCAGCGTGGCAAAGCGTTCGGCGTCCATGTCCGTGTGCGGTCTCTCAGGTAGCGCAAGGCCGGGGATTATGCGTGATTGGGGAGGCGTCGGCAGGCGGCGGTGTTGGATGAAGGGAGTTGGAGGAAGTGTCGGAGTTCTCTAGTCGGGAGATGGTAGCCAATCCGACCGGGCGTGTTTCAAACGATGCAGCGACGCGAAGCCGGGGTCGGGGTCGGAATCGGTATCGGAATCGAAATCGGCATCGAGGGCGGTACGGGGTTTGGCCACCAACAACTAGCCGTGTACCGGGCAGTTATCCACAACGTCGTCAGGGTGTACCGCACTCGATCAGATCGTGGCGATGCTGACAACGACAACGCACGGGCAGCACGGCTACATGGTTCACGAGGGGGCAGTCGGAACCGCCGGCCAAGGATCGATTCCGATACCGACCCCGACCCCGACCCCGAGCTGAGCCCCCTGGCGGAGACCGGCGTCGACGAGAGCCGCTTCTGCGCCCAATCCGACCCACAAACACCGACCACCCGCCGCATGAGTTATTCTTGACAGGTCAAAGACCTGGCAGCGCGGAAAAACCGGACCATGCGGATCGACCTGTTGGAAGATGATGCCGATCAAGCCGCCTTGATCCAGCAATGGTTGCAGGATGACGGTCATCAGGTGCGCTGGTTTCAGACCAGCAACGAAATGACCCGCGCCCTGCACCGGGAAGTGCCGGATGTGCTGCTGCTGGACTGGGTCCTGCCCGAATCCAGCGGCATGGATGTGCTGACCTGGGTTCGACAGAGTTTCCTGGGCCAGATTCCGATCATCTTCCTGACCGCCCGCGAGAGCGAAGACCATGTCGTTCGCGCGCTGCAGGCCGGCGCCGATGACTATCTGGTCAAGCCGGCACGGCGGCGTGAGTTGCTGGCGCGGATCCAGGCGCTTGGCCGACGCAGTGGTGCGCTCGGTCCGGGAAGCAGCATCAGCAACGTCGAGCCCTACGACATCGATCCGGGTCGGCGCCTGATTGCGGTCAATGGCCAGCCGGTGGAACTGACCAGCAAGGAGTTCGATCTGGCCGTGTTCTTCTTCTCCAAGGTGGGCCATCTGGTGACCCGTTCAGCCTTGCTGGAAAAGGTCTGGGGCCGCAGCAGGGTGGTCACCACCCGCACCGTCGATGCGCATGTCAGCCGCATCCGCAAGAAGCTGGGGATCGACGAGAACAACGGTTGGCGCCTGATTTCGATCTACCAGCACGGTTATCGGCTAGAGCGGACCCGACAGCAGGGCTGAGTTCCCGCAATAAAGGACGCTGCAAGCTCCCCCGTCTGCAATCAACCAGGACACAGCTGATGGCGCAGGACAAGAAGGCGAATGCGGGCAAGGGCGAGCTACCCGAGGGCAACGTCGACCAGATCCGGGAAATCCTGTTTGGCGGTCAGATGCGCGACTACGATCGCCGTTTCCAGGATCTGGAGGAGCGTCTGCAGCGGGATCTGGATCGCTTCCGGCAGGACCAGCACAAGCGCCTGGACGCGCTCGAGCAGTTGTTCCGGGACGAGGCTGAGGCGTTGGCGGCCGGCATCAAGCGGCTCGACGGCGAGCAGCGCAAACAGCAGGCGACACTGGCCGAGCAACTCAAGGGCAGCGAGGGCAGACTGCAGGCCGAGATGGCCGAACTGGCCAGCCAACTCGAAGAATCCTCCCGCCAGTTGCGCGATCGTTTGCTCAAGCTCAGTCAGGAGACCGCAGACGGCATCCAGCAGCAGGCCGACGATTTCGGTCGCAGCCTGACCAGCGCGACCCACGAATTGCGGGACGCGAAGGTGGCGCGCGAGGAGTTGGCCGGCTTCTTCAGTGAGATGGCCTTGCGGCTGAAGCGGGACTTTGAACTGCCCGGAGAGTGAGGCCCGCCGTCTCGCAGAACCATGGCCAATGAGATCCAACGCCTGCGCGAGCTACTGGCGGTCGCCGATGCGGACTCGCAGGCGCAGATCGAACAGCGTGTAGACGCGCTGGAGCGGGGTTTTGCCGAGTTGCCGGCGGCCTTGCCAGAGGCTCTGCAACAGGCCGATCAGCGTGGTCCGCAACTGGCTGCGGCGCTGGAGACGCCACTCCAACGGTCGATCGAACTGCTGGCGCGCAAGCGCCGCGACCTGTTCGCTCATGCCCTCTATCCAGTCCTCGGCCCGGCCATCCGCAAGGCGGTCACCGAAGCGATGCGGCAACTGGTCGAGAACCTGAACCGGCTACTGGAATCGACCTTCACGGTGCGTGGCATGCGCTGGCGGCTGGAGTCCTGGCGCAGCGGTGTGCCCTATGCGCAGGTCGCCTTGCGCCATCTGCTGCGTTACAGCGTTGAGCACCTGTTCCTGGTTCAGAACGGCTCGGGCTTGCTGCTGGCGCGCGCCCAGCAGACCGAACTGGTCGGTCGTGATACCGATGCGGTGGCCGCAATGTTGACCGCGATCCGCGATTTCTCGCGTGATTCCGGACTGGCGCCGGAGGATTCCGAGCTCCATGAGGTCTCGCTGGGCGAACACCTGCTGCGCTTGTATCCGGGCCCCGAGGCTTATCTGACAGCGGCCATCAGTGGCGCTCCGGGCAGCGATATCGACGCCTCTCTGGCTGAATTGCTGGAACAGATCCATATCGCGGCCGAGAGCAGCCTGGTGGCCGGCGAAGCGAGCCCGTTGCTCGACGGCAAGCTGCAATCCTGGCTGGAGCAGTCCGGTCAGGCGCAGGCCCTGCGGGAGGAAGTGGCGACGACCCGGCCGTGGTTCGGCCTTATGGCGCTGGTGTTCCTGCTCGGAATGCTGCTGCTGTACACCGGCGAAGGCGTTTGGACGCAGCGTCAGGCTGCCGGCCTTGCGGCAGTCTTCGATGCCGAGCCGGGCTACCAGGTGCGGGTTGAACGAGCAGGTTGGCGCAGCTTGCGTCTGCGTGGTTTGCGCGATCCCCTGGCCCGCGCCGCGACCGAAGTGGCGGCTGAGCATGCCTGGTCGGGTCCGTTGCAATTGAGTCTGAAGCCCTATCTGGCGCTCGATGATGTGCTCCAGCGACGACGCCTGGTCAAGGCACTGGATCCGCCCTCCACGGTGCAACTGGAACTTCTCGACGGCCGCTTGTCGCTTCTTGGCGAGGCCAGTGCGGAGTGGATCGAACAGTCCCGCAGCCGGCTCGTCAGCTGGCCGGGCCTGATCGATACGGACTACGCGCTGACACTGATCGAGCAATCCCAACTGCCCGAGCCCGAGCCGCAGCCCTTGCTCGCACCAGAGCCACCGTCGGAGCCGTCACCGAGTTGGGACATTGGCTTCGATCCCGGCGCATCTACGGCCGACGCGGCGGTAATGCTCGACGACATCCATCGTCACTATCTGGAGATGTCCGGCCAACTCGTGCTCAGGATCGAGACAGAGACCGATGGCGTCGGCAGCCTGCAGGTCAATCAGCAACTGGCGCTGGAGCGCGCGCAGTGGGTGATGCAGGAACTGCTGCAACGCGGTGTGGCCGCGGACCACCTGGTGCTCGGCGCCGTGAGGCCCCGAGTCGTCGCCCACGCCGACGCCGGCCACCGCCGGG
>JBGTIE010000065.1:0-18049 GCA_041745855.1 Lysobacterales bacterium
GATCGCGGCTTCCGTCGCCGCGCCGGAAGGCTCGGATCTGGTCGTCACCGATCCGCGCAGTGGCGAGCGCAAGCTGCAACTACCACTGCCCGACGCCGCCTTGTTGCGACAACTGGCGGATCTGAGCGAAAAGCTCGCAGGACAGAGAGCGGTAGATCTGCCAGACCGGCAGCGGCTCGAAGGCATGATCGGGGTGACAGAGGGCAAGACCCAAGGTGATGCAGCGATGTAGTCGGGGTCGGTATCGGAATCGGAATCGGAATGGGCTGAGGGCTGAGGGGTCAGGATAAGCTGGCGACATCAATGTCGCCGGTGTTTGATGCGCGAGTATGCGCACCGGCTCGAGGCGGCTGGACTCTCACCAAACACAGGGCTGAGGGCTGAGGGGTCAGGAAAGGCATGCAACATCGAGGTCGCCGGTGTTTGATGCGCGAGTAAGCGCACCGGTCCTGTGCGACTGGACTCTTGCTCTTGCTCTTGCTCTTCGTAGGAGCCAGCCTGCTGGCGAAGCTCTTGCTTTAGCTTTAGCTCTTGATCTTGCTCCTGCTCTTCGTAGGAGCCAGCCTGCTGGCGAAGCTCTTGCTTTAGCTTTAGCTCTTGATCTTGCTCCTGCACTTCGTAGAGCCAGCCTGCTGGCGAAGCTCTTGCTTTGGCTTTGGCTTTGGCTCTTGCTCCTGCACTTCGTAGGAGCCAGCCTGCTGGCGAAGCTCTTGCTTTAGCTTTGGCTCTTGATCTTGCTCTTCGTAGAATTCCAGTCGCCCCGAGTCGGTGCGCTTATTCGCGCAACAAACACTGGATACCTCGATGCTACCGGCTCTTCCTGACCCCTCAGCCCTCAGCCCTCAGCCCTGTGTTTGGTGAGAGCCAGCCTGCTGCCTTGCTCTTGCCCTTGCTCCGTGTGGAGACGCGGCCGCCGGCGCGAAATAGACCGGAACAAAACCCGTATCTCAACGCGCGCCGGAACCGCGCTACCTCCAACCGAAGGCTCTGCGCTTCGGACCAGAACCCAAGCCGCTTCCGCGTTCGCCAGTCGGCCCCTGAGGTTGTCGCCTCACCGGAACCCCGAGTTGCACTCGTGTCGTCGCGCAGCGACGCGTCTTTCGGTTTGCGACAGACCTGCGCCAACCCAACCGACCTCCGGCGTCACCCGGCGCTGTTGCCCGAGTACAACTCGGGGTTCCGTTCGCAAGCGCGGTCCTCACCGGGAACCCCGAGTTGATCGCGCCACTTTGCAACCGGGATATGGCGCGATTCCCTTGACGGGGGCTTCTTTATGGCGCGATAGTCGCAATCGCGCCACTTGGAGTCACCATATGCCGAGACAATCTCCAGCCAGTGAGCTCGATGCGCTGATTGCCGCAGCCCACGCCAACGCGGAAGGGATAGATCTCGCAGATGCGCGCGAACTCCTGCCGCAGATCCCGGATCGGACCTTGCAACGCCGGCTGGCGCTGCTGGTTCGAGATGGCAGGCTGATTCCGGAGGGGAAGGGTCCAGCCCGTCGCTATCGATCACCCCGGCACCAAACCGAAGAGATGTCGGCAGACCTTCATTCGACCGCGTCCGTCAGGGCCAGCGTCGTCGCGCTTTCCAGGGAGAGCGCCGAGCTGCTTGATCTCGTCAACCGACCGATCGCTGCTCGAATGCCGGTTGGGTACCGACGTGAGTTCCTGGATCGATATGTGCCCAATCAGACCGGCTATCTGCCGGACAAGTTGCGTCGGCACCTGCATGAACTGGGCCGGTCTCCGGTCAGCGACAAGCCGGCTGGTACCTACGCTCGGCGGATTCTGGATCGACTGCTGATCGACCTGTCGTGGTCATCGAGTCGTCTGGAGGGCAACACCTACAGTCGACTCGATACTCAGAACCTGATTGCTTTCGGTCATGCCGCCGAGGGCAAGGATCGCATCGAGACGCAGATGGTTCTGAATCACAAGCAAGCGATAGAGATGTTGGTTGACCAAGCCGACGAAATCGGGTTCAACCGCTATACCTTCCAGAACCTGCATGCGCTGCTTGCCGAGAACCTGCTCCATGATCCGGGGGCCGTTGGACGCTTGCGCCAGATCGAAGTGGCGATCAGCGGGACTGTGTTTCACCCGCTCGCCGTCCCGCAACTGATCGACGAATGTTTCGGCTTGCTGCTGGCCAAGGCGGACGCCATCGAGGACCCATTCGAGCAGTCCTTCTTCGTCATGGTCCATCTGCCGTATCTGCAACCCTTCGAGGACGTCAACAAGCGGGTTTCACGCATCGGCGCCAACGTGTCGCTGATCAAGTGCAACCTGGCTCCGCTGTCATTCGTCGATGTTCCGGAGCCGGAGTACATCGCCGGCACGCTCGGCGTCTACGAACTCAACCGGGTCGAACTGCTCCGTGACGTCTACGCGTGGGCCTACGAGCGATCCTGCCAACGCTACACTGCAATCAAGGACAGTTTGCCGGAGCCGGACCCACTCCGGCTGCGCTATCGCGATGCGCTGGCATCAGTCGTGGCCGGGATCGTACGCGGCGGGATGCCGATCGAGTACGAGCCCATCCGGCGGCTCTCCACACCATTGGTCGACACAGCCGACCTGGAAGCCTTCCAGGCAATGGCAACGAACGAACTTTACCAACTGCACGAGGGCAGTCTGGCGCGTTATCGCTTGCGACCCTCCGAATTCCAGCAATGGCTGGTGGAACGTGGCAGACGCTGATACCCACGACGAAGGTGCGCGAACGCGGTAGCGAGTCTCCGCTCTCATTCGGAAGCGCAGGGTCCCGAACTCGGAAGTAGCGCGGTCCCGGCGCGCGCGCAACAACGACCTTCGCACCAGTACAGTTCGCGCCGGCGGCCGCGACCCCACTCGAAGTGCTGGCTTACCGGGAACCCCAAGGTGCACTCGGGCCGTCGCGCAGCGACGAGTTCTTCGGATTGCGATAGACCGTCACAAGGTCAACCGACCCCCAGCGTCGCTCGGCGCTGTTACCCGAGTACAACTCGGGGTTCCGTTCGCAAGCGCCGACCTGACCGGGAACCCCGTGTTGCACTCGGGACGTCGCGCAGCGACGCGTCCTCTCCGTCAACGATCAACCTTCACCAAGTCAACCGACCTTCGGCGTCACCCGACCTTGTTGCCCGAGTACAACTCGGGGTTCCGTTCGCAAGCGCGGTCCTCACCGGGAACCCCGAGTTGCACTCGGGCCGTCGCGCAGCGACGCTTCCTTTCGTGATCTGCGCTGCTACCCCAGTACAGAGTTCCTTTCAAAAGCACTCCACGACGACGCGTACCTGCCACGGTCCTCACCCACCAACCAGACGATCTTGCCGGCCGTGTCCGGGCCGATTCCCTTGACTTCCGCCAGATCGCGATCCCCAGCGTTCAACACGCCACGCACAGTGCCAAAGCGTTCAAGCAGTCTGGCAGCCCGACGCGGCCCGACTCCCGGCAGACCCTGCAGCAGATGCAACTGCAAGCCACGTTTGCCGGTCGGCCGAACACCCATTCGTGGCAAGGCGCCGTTGGCAATCGAACGCAGTTGGCCGGCCAGGCTGGACAGCAACTGGGCTGATTCAGCCGCCGATCCGCTGCGCAGGACTGGCACCCCGATAAACATCGCCACCGTGGCGAGCGCGGCGCGGATGGACGGCAACGGCATCCGCGATTCACCCATGTCTCTGGACGTACCTTCAACGAGCAGGGCACAAGCCTGCACGCTCTTGAGTGCAGCAGAGACGGGTAGGGCGGTGGCGTCCGGCTCGTGGGCAACGCCGTTCGTTCGACCAGCTCGAAACACACGCCGCCGGTTGCACCGAAGCAACTCGGACATCCGCTGCGCCTGCGAGAACAATCGGCCGTCCTTGATCGACTCGCACAAGTCCAGCAAGGACTTGCGCTCGACAAGCAGTCGTCCATCGATCAGATAGTCGCCAAGCGCAAGCCGATCCCACTGCACCCGGAACCCGAAGTCGTCGCAGACCAACTCCGCAGCCAGACCGGCACGGCGTTCACGATGATCGATCACAATCCAGTTGCCAGACATGAGGTGCTCATAGCATCAGCTCACCGTGCAATCTCGCGCGATCCAGTGTTTCGCGCAAGCCAGCCAAGTATTCGTTGGGGCCTGTGCAGGCGAACGCGGAAGCGGCCCCTGGCTCTCATTCGAAAGCGAAACACTCCGAACTTGGAAGTAGCGCGGTCCCGGCGCGCGCGCACCAACGGCCTTCGCACCAATGCGGATCGCGCCGGCGGCCGCGACCCCACCCGGAGCGCAAGCTCACCGGGACCCCGAGTTGCACTCGGGTCGTCGCCCAGCGGCGCGCGTTCCAACCGCGGCAAGTGGACCAAGGTTCCCGAAGTCGTTGATGGAACCGAGACCCACCTGGGAGCGCTGGCATCCCCCGATCGAGTCGAGGGCAAGCTCTGCTGCGCTAGCCCGGATAGTCGCGGTCGCTTGGGCTCGATCGTAATGACGAGACATTGCGGCCAAACCCGGGCACGATCGCCAGACCCAGGACAAAGTAGACTCATGATGTCGTCCCCTGCGCGGAAATCGTCGCTTGAGTCAAAGAATCATCATCGTTGCGGGACCCAACGGCGCAGGGAAAACCACCTTCGCCCGATCGTTTCTCCCGGACGAAGCGCATTGCCCGCGCTTCATCAACGCCGACTTGATCGCAGCAGGATTGTCGCCCTTCGCGCCCGAGGCCGCCGCACTAAGGGCCGGTAGACTGATGCTTCAGGAGATTGCAGAATCCGTCAGGCGCAGTCAAAGCTTCGCTTTCGAAACGACGCTCTCGGGCCTGGGCTATCGTCAGCATATCGACCGATGGCGTACGCAAGGCTATAGTGTCAGCCTATACTTTCTGTCGCTGCCAACCGCAGAGTTCGCTGTCGGCCGTGTTGCCGAGCGTGTGAGGCAGGGTGGCCACGACATTCCCGAGTCCGTGATCCGACGCCGCTTTGAAGCCGGTCTTCGAAACTTCAACGAGCACTACAAGGCGCGGGTGGATGCCTGGGCTTTGTACGACAACGCCGGGCCGGAGCCGATCCTGCTGGATTGGAGGGAGAACACATGAAGCCACCAGACATCGCCGAGGCCCGTAGCCCGGAGATGAGGGCGTCGATGACCGCCTTGCGTCGCGCAGCTGCGATGGCGCGCAGAACGGCGATTCAAACCGGCACGGATCTTGTGATCATCAAGGACGGCGTGCTCGTTCGCGTACCGCCAGAACAGTTGCTGCGAGAGGCACAGGAGCAGCAAAAGCAGCAGTAGTCGTCGCACTCACCCACGCGCGCCCGAACGGCCGCGTCCCCACTCGGAGCGCAGGCTCACGGGGAACCCTGAGTTGCACTCGGGTCGTCGCGCAGCGACGTGTCCTTTCCGTCTGCGATAGACCTCCACCAGGTCAACCGACCCACAGCGTCGCTTGGCGCTGTTGCCCGAGTACAACTCGGGGTTCCGTTCACCAGCGCCCGCCTCACCGGGAACCCCGAGTTGCACTCGGGCCGTCGCGCAGCGACGTGTTCTGTCACTCGAGTGCCGATGGAAGCCGCCCTGGTGCTCTGCTGCAAGCTCCAATCTCGCCTCATTCGTAGGCCGGTTCCTCGCGCCCGCCAAGCCTCAAGTTTCGCCCACGAACAGCCAGCGCGAGGCGGCCGGCGCTCCTGGGACCTTCGCCGCTCTCAACGTAGCCCATGCCACGCAATCCCTTGTCAAAGTCCGCACGAGATCCTGCCAGCCATGACCGACCGAGCGGGCAGACCAACCAGGCCACCGACTGCCGCGTAGGTCGCGCGTTGCCCATGCTTGTGTAGACGATCCACAACGATTTCCACGTCATGGAGGCTCTCCCTATCGCGGATAGAAGATGTCCCGATAGCTGGTATACATGCTGGCGAACAGCATCGGTAACGCGATCAGCATCCCCAGCCCCAGCGGTATCACCGCCACGATCATCATCAAGAGCGAAAGCACGCTCAGAACAATCAATGGCAAGACGTTCTTGAGGCAGCCCAACAGGCTCAGCTTGACCGCCGCCAGCGGGTCCATCTGGTTGAGGGTGATCAGGGGCAAGGCCAGCCAATACGCACAGAAGAGTGGAATCGACACGATCATGTTGATCAAGAAGGCGAACCAGAAGGCCCCCATGTCGATGCCTTCGACCTCGCCGCCCATGAACCCCAGATAGCCGTCCAGCCCAAGCATCGGGATCCAGACTGCCGCGGAGACGGCGCTGGAGACCACGAAATAGAGCACGCTGAAGTGCAGCAGCGGAGCCAGTCGATCGCCAAAGCCGGCGAACAGATGATTGAAGCGCAGCGGTCGGCCGCGGTTGAGGGCGTCACAACCCAGCATCAGGCCGGCAGTCAGCAGCGGGTAGAGCAGGCCGGAGAGTATCGCGCCGGCGACCGGGATAAATTGCAACGCGATCGCGCCTCCGCCCAGAGCGAGAATGATGGCAATCCAGATTCCCGGGCTGGCCTTGAACAGCCTCCAGGCATCAGCCAACCACCGCGCACCGGCGCCAGCCTCCCGACTCTGCGGAACCCCCAGGAACTCGCCTTCGCCCGCGAACTCGGTCACCGGGTCGACTACGGTGGCGCCAGGGGCCTGATATGGATTGTCGTACACGATGTGCTCCGAGAGGTGAGTACTGCGTAGTAACGTCGGCTGGCGCCAAACTGCACGAAGCAGCGGAAACACGCACCGTCCAAATAGTGCGGACTCCACCGCCAGGCGCGACGTCTTCGCGCGAGCATGCCCGCGCGTCGGGCTGGCCCCCAAAAAATTGCAACCAAAGGTGAGAGAACCGTCCCCCTACTGACACTTCCACAAAGTGAAAGCAGGGGAGAACACACACCGTGACCACGTCCGAGCGAAGCACCCAGCCGTCCCCCGGCGACGAGTACATCATGAGCGCGCAAGCGGAGCTGGTCTCCGCTTTCGAGCGCCAGCGAATGGGTCTGGCCGACGACGAGCCGACCGCGGGCCTTGCATTCTCCGGCGGCGGCGTGCGCTCGGCTTCGTTCGCGCTCGGCGTGCTGCAGGCCTTCCTGGCACGTATGCGGCCAGGCCCGCGATCACCCGATCCGCTCGACCGCTTCCACTATCTGTCGACGGTCAGTGGCGGTGGCTACCTTGGGTTGGCACTGCTCTGGCTGCGTGCCCGCGAGCCGGTCAAGGACGGGGCCAACGAGGATTACCGGCGCCACTTCGAGGGCAAGCACCGCGGCTCGCGCACCGAACTGCGCGGGATTTGGCTCGACTACTTCCGTCAGCACGGCAACTACCTGTTGCCACGCGGCCTCGGCACGCTTTCACTCATTGGCGTGGCCCTGCGTTCGCTGCTTTTGTCCGGCGCGGTCTACTTCGGCCTTGCGGTGCTGCTGATGATCGCGGCGATCAACGCGAACATCCTGCCAGAGGCCCCGCTGCTGGCCGACGGCAGCTGTCGCGCGGTGGACTTCCCGCTGAAGCTCGCGCTGTGCACCGACGCCGTCAGTCTGCTGGCCTTCGTCGGCGCCGCCCTGGCCGCGGTCTGCGTGGTGTTCGGCTTGGGTACCTTCGTTGCGTCGCTGGTCGGCTACCGACGCTGGTTGGTCGCGGTCGCGCTGGCCATCGTCGTGAGCCTGTTGGCAGGGTGGGCGATACTGCTTTCCGGTTCGGGGCTCCCGCTGCGTCCGGGGTTTGCGCTGCTCGGTGCCGCGGTGGCGGCGATGCTTGTGGTGTTACTCATGGTGTGGCGCTTCCTGCGCCGCATAAAGCGCGTCACCAGTCAGGCTACGTCTACCCAATCCAAACGAGCGCCGTTGTCCCTGGTTGCGAATGAAAACTGGATGTACCGCATCCGCATCGATCTGCAGATCGTGCTCGGCGTGCTGTTGGCATTCATGGTCGGGCTGGCCGTGCTCGCCTCGCTGCCGATGATCGAGAGCCTGCTTGGCGAAATCACCGTGGCCAGCATCCTGACCGCTCTGGGCGTGATCGGCGGTTACTACCAGGCCTTCTCCGGTCGCTCAAAACACGAAGGCGAATCCGCGTTCGGGACGCTGCGCATCGTGCTCACCGCAGCGGCGCTCGCCTATGGCCTGTTGCTCGGCGCCTACCTAGTCGCCGACAAGCTGGAACCGGTGACCACCTGGGTCCACTTGCTGGCCAGCGCGATCGCGTTGCTGTCCGTCGGCATCCTGCTCAATCTCAATCTGGTCGGACTTGGACGGATGTACCGCGACCGGCTGATGGAAACCTTCCTGCCCGATTGCGAAACCATCGACAGCAATAGCTGGGGCCCTGCGACCGGCGCGGACGACGGCGGCGGCCTGCTCGCAAACTTGTGGGAGCGGACCGGCGCGCACGGCCTCTACCCGCTTGCCAACACCAACGTCGTGCTGGTCGATTCGATGTCCGACCTGTACCGAAACCGCGGCGGCGACAGTTTCCTGATGAGCCCCCTGTACTGCGGATCGGACGCCACCGGCTGGGTGCGAACCGACAAGTTCGAAGGAGGACAGCTGACTGCGGCCACCGCCATGGCAACCTCGGGCGCCGCCGCAAACCCGAACAGTGGGCCAGGCGGCCGCGGCGTGACGCGCAGTCGGCTGGTGTCGTTCCTGATGTTCTTCGTGCAGGCACGGCTCGGCGTTTGGGTAAGCAATCCGAAGAAGGCGCGCAGCATGTTTGTCAGGGCTGGCAAGATGCTGCCACCCAATCTGATTCACCCCGGCATAGTCAGCGGCCTGTTCGGTCGACGGCTCAAGGAAAGCACCTCATTCGTCGAGCTGTCCGACGGCGGCCACTTCGACAATACCGGCCTATACGAACTGATCCGGCGTCGAGTGAACCTGATCGTGCTGGCGCAAGCCGGCGCCGATCCCAGCTACTCGATGGCAGACCTCGCCAACGCAGTCGAGAAAGTCCGCGTCGATTTCGGCGTCCACCTGCGCTTCGACAAGGGCAGCCCCCTCGACGGCGTTCCCCCCACTATCGAAGGCAAGGGGCCGGGCAGGGGACGCATGTACGCCGAACGCGGCTACGCCATCGCCCGCATCGACTATCCACCCGCAGGCAAGCTGCCCGCCCAGTTCGGCTGGCTGCTCTACATGCAAGCCGTACCAGTCGCCGGCGTCCCCAGCGACGTGCACGCCTACTACCGCGCCTGCCGAAGCTTCTCCAACGAATCCACCGCCGACCAGTTCTTCGACGAAGTGCAGCTGGAGGCGTACCGGGAGTTGGGGTACGCAATTGCGAAAGGGGCCCTTGAGGACATCAGCGGTCCGAACTTTGAGGCAGTGGAGGCCAAGGCGTTGATTGAGGGGTTGTTGAGAGTTTAGGTAGGAGTTGCCAGCCTCACGCCCAACCATTTTCAGCGCACGTATGTATGGTGACCCGAACTTGGGCACGCAGAACATGCTGCTCAGGAACTTGGTCGTAAGCATTGAGTGACGTTGGTGCTGTCGCGGTGCGCCTGAGCAATACCTCGGGATCAATCGAAAGACAGGATAAAGCTTGCATCGGGTTCTGCAGACAGCAGGAAGAGCGAGGGCACTGGCTCACAGTTCCTGTCGTTCCAGGCAGCCTCTGCAGGTGCGGTCTGCACGGCCTTGTACATCGCGTACATCGACTGCACCGACCCGTAGTCGAAGTCGGGGTTCTCCATGAGGGTCTTCATGACTTCGGACATCACGATCGCCGCTTCCTTCAGTGTGAAATCTTCATGGCCCTCGAGCATGCAATCCTGCATGACGAAGAGCCAGTCGTGGACGACGAAAGCTGGACCATATCCCCACGGGCTAAAGTTCTTGAAGATCCAGAAGGGACGTGGGATGGAACCGCCATCGGTCCAAATGCGCTCAGGCCGGATCTCGCGGCCGTCTGCGCGAAAGAATCGAAGAGGGTCATCCACGTCGGGACGGTAGATGAAGAGGTTCGGCTTGCGCCACTCGACGATCAGCTTACCTGTGAGCTTTCCTTCAGCTGTTCGAATGTAATGACGCTGGGCGCATCCGGTGACGATCAGGACGATGATCAGCAAAGCTGCAATGCGCAGTTTGGGACTAGCGAAGGCCCCCAGCTTCTGTAGGCGATCAGTGGGCAACACGGTCCCTGCTCCGATAGCTGTGTCTCATGAGAAAGTGATGCGGAGGGCGCAATCCTCTCACTTGTTTGAGGGACTTGCTTGAAACGCTGCCGTCCCGTCATCATGCCGGCAGGCGCTGCCAACCGCCGATACGTTGAACCAACTAGTCGGAACGTCAGGGCTGTCTGATCTCGCATCCCACCCCGGCGCGGCGACAACCACCACGCCGGGGCTCACGCTCAGAGTGCGCTGACAGGCTCGGTCTGAACGACACCGTCGACGCGAATTTGGCCGCTGTCAACTTCGTTTATCTTCGGATCGCCATCGGACCTGCGCGCGAAGCTGCGGAAGCGGAAGACTGGTCGCTCGACGGTATCCTGAGTGACGTCACAATGCACACCGCCTATCGACCAGCCCATGGCCACGTTGTGCGCCAGGCTCCAAGTGTCGAATCCGCGGAAACCATCGGACCGCGACGGCAATCTCGGCTGGCTACGCGAAATCGTGCTGCCGTTGTACGACGAGAGTCACTCTACTACCACATCATCAAGGCACTGGCTCCGCTTGCATTGGACCAGTAGAGCCGCACGCGCAGCATGTACTCGCGGCCGACGACAAGGCGGGCTTCGAACTGCGAGTTTGCGGCTTGGCCAGAATCGTCGTTGCCCTTGACGTAGCGCCACTCACCGTCACGCTTTTCGAATAGCACCATCACGGAGTCGGTCTGACCGAATGTGCTGAACTTGTACGTACGGGTAGCGGTAGGTGTGACCAGGAAATTGGCCTGCTGACCGGGTGTCAGGTCTAGCGATGCCGATTGAAACGGTTTGAGCCTCGACGCCTTGGGTGTCCGTGCGGGGTAGAAGATCTTGATCCACTGAATGTCTTGGGGCGAGAGGCCACCGGCCGGTGTCAAGCCATCGTGGTACGGCGGTGGTGCCTTGATCAGCCCTGGCCCAAACGGGTAGTGCATGATGGAATCTGGATCCCAGTTGGAGCCATGCACCGAGTCTGGGTCAAGCTTGCGGATGATATTGTGGTAGGTCTGATCACGTGGCCAGAAGTTCGGTGGGCCGGCCAGCGCGGCGTAAACGGCCTCCTCGTCCCACACGATGCCCGAGTTCGGGTTCTGGTGCTCATGGGGTAGGCCGAGCGTGTGGCCGATCTCGTGGATTGCCGTGTCGATCTCGCCGGGCTGAGTCAGGTCCCAGCCGAAATTCATGGTGCGTAGATTCTGTCCAATGTTGAGGATATAGGTCCCGACGTACGACCAGGCGCCGTCTCCAGACTGGAAGCCGATTCGGATCTCTGCTTCGCTGGGCTCGCGCACCTCATGGAACTCGAGACCGATACCGACGTTCTTCCACTGCTCGAAGGCTTCGCGCACAACGTCCTGCTGCGCGTTCGGTCCGCCCCAGGGACCATCTTGGTAGAAGTAGTAGTGTAGCTCGGTGCCGTTGACCCACTTGTTTGCATTGATGCGTATCAGCGCGGCGCGGTTGGGGTCGACCTCGGCACTGAACGTACGAGGCGGAACGACCGGGCTTGAGCAATAGTTGTGCTTATAGGGCTTTGCTTGAGCCGATTCTTTCGCTGCACCCTTCGCGGAACCCTTGCTGGATGTGACTTTGGCCATGGAAGATCTCCAGAGAATGAAGGACAGACAGTTTTTCGCGACCGTAGAAGGCACCGAGTCGCGGAAGCCCTTTGGTGCCAGAGGCGCCTTGGCGAGAGGCTGAAGAGCGCGCTTGGGGATCGACCTCAGCGGTTGCTCTTGACGCGTGCCGCTCATATGAATAGTGTCGTGAGTGCTCTGAATCTCTCACTTTTAGTATCGGAACTGAGGCCTCTGATTTCGGGCTTAGCATTGGAAGATCCGAAGGGAAAGTCCGCCAGTTTGGCGATGAGCTGCAGTTCAGACTGAATGGAACGAACTTACCAAACATATGGTTCTTCCTCTAGTTCAGTCCGCCACTATTGCTTCCACTGCCAGTCTGTGTTCCAACCGTTTCTTATGGCCAGGGTTGTGAAATCTGACAGCAGCGCGAGATTCGGGCCGGTCTTGAAAAACTTGGTTGCCGATTGCTGGCCGACGATGACTTGCCCACGGTCGGTGGGATAGCACCACAGGGCTCCTGAATCCCCCTCGAGCCCGCCATGAGTGCTCACTGAGCAGAAGTAGAGAGGGTAGGGCGCCTGCTGTGATTGCGGGAATAGCTCCCAAACGGTACCGTATGTCAACGCTCGACTGGCGTTGCTAACGTACTGCACCGGCTTTTCGAGGAGGTGGGTCTTGAGGTGGCCTGTACTACGGTGGAGCACCAATGATGCGCCGCCAACACCAGAATACGACGGCACCACGCTTTGGTTCATCCGAAGTCGTGCGATATCCAAGCGCACCAGGCTGGCGTGCAAGGAGTGCGCTCTCTCCCCGTAGACCGTTGACGTGGGGACGATCCACCAACAATCTTCGAGCTCGAAGTCCGAGGATTGTGGATAGCTGTTCGAACCCGCGCGTTGGTACCAGCATTCATTATTCGGCGGGCTGTCGCCGAGAAAGTGAGCCGCCGTTGTGCCCATTTCGCGGCGCCGCGCGTCTCGTACGATGCATCCCATGCTCGCGATGGTGTTGTCGGATCGAATCAATCCTGTACCGTAACCCACGTTCTGTACCTGATGTGGTGTGGGCGCCTGAGGCATTGGGATATCCCCGGCGGCAACAACGTCAGTGGGCAATCCAGCAATGGTCGAAGGAATTCGGTCGCGTCGCGTGATCCCACTCTTCGGCAGCTTTTCGGTGACCACAGCATGGAGTGACAAGTCTGTGGTGACGACTCCGTTCACCGACTTGGGGCCGATCGCAAGGTAATCGGTCGTCCGCACCCATTGATGCTGGCGTCGCGTCAAGTCGGCAATCGCCACGCGGGCTTCGGCAACCTGGTCCCAAGTCACTTTCATCGTTCGCTACCGAACTAGCTCGCACGAACTGCTTATATTTCCGGACAGCCCCGCGGACGTAAACTCTGGGATTTCGCAATTTTTGCGTTCAAATATCTCGTATACGCCCGGCGCAAGGATGGACTTGGTGACCAATCGATATCTAGGAGGGACTGGCTTGCTGCCAGGTAAAAGTCCTGAGGTATCCGACTCCTCACCTTCGTCGTCCCCCGGATCGGCAGCGCTGAGCTTGCCCAGTTCGATTTCCTTCAGCGCTTCGAGCAGAGTGGTGGCGAGCTCTACGGAGTTGAGATCCGCAGAAACCTCGGTCAACATCCATCCGTCTTTCAATTTGAAGCTGGACTTGTTGACCGCCAAGATGTTCTGAACCTTGATCGCCTGAGCTTGGCAAAAATCCGGGAGATAGACGATCTCGACCGAAGCCTTAGACGCGCTGGACTGGTTGTTGGCCTTCGGGGTCGGTCCTGAACTGCTTGTCGGTGGCGGCGTGTTCCCCGTTGGCGCTATCGGGCCGGTTGGAGTCGGACCGGGTGACGGTGTGCTGGCGCTTGCCGAGGTGTTGTGCTCTACCAACTGGTCGGATTGTCCCTCAGTAGCGTCCGGGACCGTGGGACATTTCTCCACGATGCTGACGTTCTCGTAGAGCGTCACCGGGGCAGAGACAGCGAGATAGGGCATCGCCCCATAGACAATGAACCCGTCTGTCTCAGCCGCATCGTATTGCACCTTTGTTGCAGTAATTGATGCGCAAGCCGACAGGGTGGCGCAAGTGAGGGTGAGGACCATCCGATATAGGGGTTTCATGAGTCATTTCGCTCCTGTTGGACAACGACTGGATCAACATCGCTTGAACACGGGCTGGGTTGGCGGATGATCCGCATAGCAACTAGGTGCGCTGACGTCGCGGAATCTCTCACCTTGGGTGGCGAAATTCATGGAATGTGCCCAGACACGAGCAGAACACTGCGATGTGCGAGCCGCTGGCATCGGTCAGCGAGTTCACGAAGAACCTCGCCGAGCCGATTGCCCGAATGGCAAACCTTGAGGATGGATGCACCGGCCACTTCTGGGAAGGAAGGACGCTTCAAGTGCCAGCGCTTGCTGGACGAGGCTGCCCTTCTCTCAGCTATGATCTACATTGCGTCGACTTGAACCTTGGCTGCGCGGCGATGGCGCAGGATCTGGAAGACAACAACTTCACCTCGATCCAGCAGCGCATCAGCGACACCGCACGGAAGCTCGGCAGTAGTGGCGATCAGCATGGACCGGTCGCGGGAGTTCTGGGCAAGTGCTCGCTATCAATCTGCATCGCCCAGTACCTAAACCTGGTCGACTGGAACGGTCGTCAGATGCATTTAAACAGACGTGAAGGATCGATCCAGAACGACCGAGAGTTCTTGACCGCCTTGGCCTGACCGACCGCAGCTGGACCACGTAGGCCAAGCCGACGGAGAGCGAGTTCTACCGAGCCATCGGCGCGGCCCAATCGCTGATCGACTACGCGAAAAAGATCGGCCAGCACTAGATTCAGAGCCTGCCTTCGACTCGATCGGGGGGCATCGGCGTGGCCTGAGAACTCCGCAAGATGAGACGAAAGCCGGGCTGAGCTACCAAAACCCTCGAAAGCCCCACCGGCATATCGTTTGGCGGGCAGGGATTGGGGAAATCCGTTTTGAACAGGCTAAATGCGGTCAGTTGCCGCGAACTCCAACCAGCCAGCCAATAGAAATCCCGAGCTCACCATCCCACCCGAACATGGCGGCCCGCGGCCACCCCAAAAAATTTCGCTGCCCCGTTGCTCCTGCTGCCACATTCTCTTCTCAATGCGTTCTTTATCTCTCTTGCAGCCATCCGGTAGCCTGAACTTCCATCATCTCCCGAACTGAATCTAGCCCACTGGTGAGGTAGGCGCTGTCGACACTCGTTGACTCCGCCCTTCGCAGGATGCTCTGCAGATCGCCCTCCGGTCTACGGTAAAGCAGCAGTGACGAATTCTGGGCAGACATCGCCTGCAGTACTTCGCCGTCTAGCAGTGGCTCAGCGCTCAATCCGATCGTTACTCGTGTCCCGATCAAAACTTGACCGAACTTTGGGGACATGACGGTTCGACCCTGCCGTGGGTCAAAAGTCAAAGCGGATTCTGCTGGGATGCCGAGATGCTGCGCTGTCGCCGCGTAGATGGCGACATCCAATCCAGGGCTGAGGGAAATGTCATGCTGTTGGCTTAGCGCGAGGATCTCGTTACCGGCTAGAGCGGCGGTCGCCCATTCTTCTCCAGCCAATGCCACAACGAACTGCCGCGCGACATTGTCGAGCAAGTTCGCGCGCCGCAGCACCAGCCTGGTGGGACTCCGGCTGATTTGGCACAGACCTTCCGTGGAAGGAGTCAAATAGCTCGCCAAGTCCCTAATCGGCATCGCTGTGACCCTTTTGCCCCGCGGGCAATCAGCCGGGTTTGCAAATACAAAGCGACCGTCATTATCGCTCGTTCCGACTGGTTCGCCAGCGACTTCGATAGTACTGGACACGGGCTGGCCCCGATCGTCGCAAGAGTGAAACTCAATCCCGGCGCTCTGGCTTCCGCCACCGCCGCAGGTGAGCAGGGGTCCCCCGAATGCGGGAAGCGCGAATGCGCATAGTGAGAGCACAGTCAGAATCGGGGATAGACTATTCATTTCAGACGAACTCCAGTAAGAATGCCCACAGGCGGGTGCTCGGTAGCGCGGCCATCGGAATAATTGCATCCTATCGCGCGGGGTGAGAAACTTCTGGCGAATAGTTCCGCCCACATAAGTGGGAGCGTTTTGGGGCGACAGCACCGATTGCTCCAAGGAAGGTGAACCGAGCCATTTCATTAGCGCACGCGCCAAAGCCTCATAACTGACCACAGCAGCGCAATCAATGCCGCTAGCCCCGATGATGCAACGATGCGTAGCTCGTTGCGGACCAGCCACGTCCAAGCACCAGCAGGCTTCATGGTCACCGCGGCATACCGACATCGCTGGACGTCAGCAGCGCAAGGAACGCTCAACATTACATGAATTCTCGGAATATTGGTTGTGCCTGCTACGACCACGCGAGCCAAGGCCCCTGGCGGCATGGATCCGATGCTTAGCCTTCGCCGCGGCGCTGCTTGCGTTGATGACCCCTCGATGTCGCGGGCATCGGTATGCGTGAAGCTCCGCGGGTCGTCGATAACACATAGCGGCTTGGAAAGGAGGTTAGCGTTGCCGTGAGTGTCGGCCATCGCCACTGTATCGATTGTTACGCCACCTATCGTCGACGAACGCGAAAGATTCCGCAGACGGAGCGTTAAGGCATGTTCACGCGCTTCATCGGACCATCCACAGGCTCTAAAGTCGGCGACTTCGGCGACCGCATAAGTCAGTTCTATAGTCGCCGTTTCTTGCAGCCGAGCTACAACATGAGTAGTAACCCAGGCTAGCAGACCGAGGATCAACAAAAGCACCGCCGGCGCATCGGTGATTCTAAGCAAATGATCAATTCGGGTGTCGGCGCTGACTGTAGCGGAAACTGGAGAAGGCGTGGCGGGTATAGAAGCTGATGGTGGCGACTGGACCGGTGATGGGGGCTTGGTTGTTTGGGATGTCATGGCGGGTAATCCTTTCCATTGCTTAACTGGTGCAACGTGCGCGCTCGGACATTGTCAAATTCAACAGAGTCTTTGCCACACGCCCTCGAAACCCTTAACGCATTCCAGTGGACAGCGACACTTCGGAGTTTGCCTACGCCGCTTGACTCCCGAAGTCGCTACTTGAGAGCGAGATGTGGCACGGGGACATTGGGGCTTCTGGCTTCGGCTCCAGAGTACACCCAGAACCGAAGCGACCGAGGCGCTTTACGTTGGAGCGTGTTGGCAATGCATACCTTATCGAAGCACATGACTTACCTGTTTATTGTTCCGAAGGGCCGGAATCTGTCACGTGTTCAGATCTCCTTGTTTTGACCGCTGGTTAGAGGACAGCGACTGTGGGGGCCTCGGATGGTGTGCTCAATCGCCGCGAACGGGAAAGGACGCACAGTCTTTGCAACAATGTCTCGACACGTGGGAATCGCATTCCGGTGAACGGAGCGTGGTGGGCACATAACAGCACGACTCTTCAGCCCCTAACGTACTGAAGTGTCGCCAGGGGGCGGAATCTCTCACGTTCGGGGGAGCGGTGATTGGACAGTCGTCACGTTCGTTCCGGTGTCTTAGGCGAACGAAGACAGGCTCGCGCCACGGAGGAACAGTCACGCAAGCGTAGCCGAACCCTTGGCGGTTCGAAGCGTGGAGCAGGAAAAACGGCATCAAGGCGTGGCTGGGACAGGAGTGAAGGTCGCCAACATGCGTGAACGGATGGCATCGGTCGGCGAGTTCATGAAGAAGCTCGCCGAGTCCATCGCCCGCATGACCAACTTCGGATGGTTGCACCGGCCACTTCTAAGAAGGTCGCTTTAAATGCTTGGCAGCAGTGGCCATCAGCTCGGACCGGTTGTCGGGGTCCTGGGCAAGCGCTCGCTTTCGGTCAACATCGCCCGGTACCTCAACCCGTCGACTGGACGAGCCGCCAGCGGTATCGACGACCGGATTGCCCTGACCGCCGCTTTCGGTATAGGTCGCCAGTGCATTCTTGAGCTGATCGGCCAGGCCAAGGTAGTCCACTACCAGATCGCCGGGCTTGTCGCGAAAAACGCGGTTTACGCGGGGGGATGGCCTGCATCAGGCCGTGGCCCTTCGGTGATCTCCTCGAATTCCTCGTCGATCTTCGGCATGGCGCGAGATGCGGTCCATGCCCGACCGCATAGCCCAGTTCCCCGAACCATTCGAGGACGGCGACTTCGAGATGGATTCGTTGAGGGTCATTTCTCGGGAAATTCCAACCGGTGGGTTTTCTGAATCTTTTCCCGCCATTCATCGGAGAGTCTGGCCTCGGCAGCGAACTCCGGCCAGCGCCGCACCGCCGCCACCACCTCGTCGAGAATGGTTCCTGCCCGCCCGCGCTTCATCACCGCTGCCTTCGC
>JBGTIE010000066.1:0-7655 GCA_041745855.1 Lysobacterales bacterium
CGAGATTGCGGTACTCGCGCTTCTCCCAGATCTTGGCTGCCCGCCCCTGCTGCGACTTGCCGCCGATGCGCACGCCCTGCGGATTGAAACCCGCGTTACCGAAAGGCGAGGTGCCGCCAGTGCCGATCCAGCGGTTGCCGCCCTCATGCCGCTCAGTCTGTTCGGCGAGGCGCTGGCGCAGTGTTTCCATCAACTCATCCAGCCCGCCCATGGCCTCGATGGCGGCGCGTTCCTCGGCACTGAACTCGCGCTGCATCGCCAGCGTCAGCCAGTCCTCCGGCAGTTGCCGCATCAGCTGGGATCCGAGGCCCTGCTGACCATTCAGCCAGGCACCGAAGGCCTGGTCGAAACGGTCGTAGTGGACCTCGTCCTTGATCAGGCAGGTGCGCGCCAGGCTGTGGAAGCGCTCCACATCGGCATCGGCCAACCCAGATTTGAGCGCGCCGAGCAGACTCAGATACTCGCCCACGCCGATGGGCAGGCCGTGCGAACGAAGGTGAAGGAGGAGGCGGGGCAGCATGGCGGCGGGTGCGGGTTCCAGGCGACTAAATGAACATTGTCGAGATTACGCACTGAGGCTTTGGCGGACCAGGGCTGAGAGCTGAGGGCTGAGGGGTCAGTAGAGCAGAGCTGAGGGCCCGGAGGCCTGGCTTGCTGTTGTGTCGGATTCTTGCAAGGCTCGCGATTGAAGCTCGAGGGCAAAAAGCGGACGCGCGACGCTCTTGCTGCCCTCAGCCCTCAGCCCTCAGCCCTCAGCCCTAGCTCTTCAAGAATACACGCCGCACTGGACTGCCGCGCCCTGAGTGCGCAAGCTAGCCAGCGTTGTGTCACTGGCGGTCAGGAGCCTGCAGATGAGCAAAGCCGATCCGCATTATGGGCGTCTGTCTGCGTCGCCGACCTTGCCGCGGGGGCGGGCTTCGGGGAGTGCCTTTGATGTGGCCGAGCTATTTCGCGGGCCGGTACCGGTGGGGGAGGTGGCGGCAACCAGCGCGGGGCTGGACGAGCGCTTGCGGCAGGCGTATTTCTGGATCGTCAATCACGCGGTGATCAGTCCACACTACGACATCGAATACCAGGACGAGCGCTCGCCGCAGATCCATGTGATCGGTGACAGCAAGGCCGAGTTCGTGCTGCCCGGCGGTCAGAGCTATTCCAGCTTCGTGCTGATGCCGCTGCTGACTTTCGCGCTGCGACGGCGCTGCTTGATGGTTGGCGGGCCGGGCCGCGGCAAGACCGCCAGCGCGATCCTTATGGGGCTGCTCGCCGGTTACAGCCTCAAGCAGGTGCGCCGTTCGATGCAGCATGGTCAGCCGCAGATGAGCATCGCCGACCTGCTCGGTAATCCGCTGCCGGCCGATATGCTCAAGGCCGAGAAGGCCAGCGACATCCGCATCGCCTGGCGCGAGTGGCTGGGCCTGCGGGTGAAGATCATCGACGAGTACAACCGCATCCCGACTCGCACCCAGAGCGCGTTGCTGACCGTGTTGGGCGACGGCTACGCCGAATTGATGGACCAGATTTTCGAGTGTCCGGAGTCGGCCTGGTTCCTGACCGCCAATGACGATGCCGGCGGTGGCACCTATCAGGTGATCGAGGCGCTGCGCGATCGCATCGATGTGGTCGTCAAGACGCTTCATTTCGTGCCGCGTTTTCTCGACGAGTTGATCTACCGGATCGAGAATGACATCCGCCCGGAGCAGGCGATGCCGAGCCAGATCCGCTTTGCGGAGAACGAAGTCGACCAGATGGGAGAGGCGATCCGCGCGGTCGAGGTGCCGCCGATGCTGCGCAAGCGGCTGGAGTATTTCGTCAGCCAGTTCGAATTCTTCGAGCCGGCCGCGAGCCGCTTCGAGTATCGATCGAAGGACACCGCTCGGCTGTCCGGCCTGCCCTTCAGCGAGATGGCCGCGCGCGAGACCGGCAAGGACCGGACCAGGGATCTCAGTCAGCAGACCACCAATGGCTTGAGCGTGCGGGCGCTGATGACGCTGCTGCTGTACGCCAAGGGCATGGCCTGGTTTCGTGGCCGCACTGAGGTCGGCATCGAAGACTTGCGCAATGTGCTGCCCTTCGTGTTGCACGACCGGCTGGTGCCGAATCTGGACGCGCCGTTCTTTGACAACGCCCAGAACCAGAACCTCAAGAGCGATCGCGTCGGCTGGCTGCAGCGACTGTGGGATCTGTCCTGCGCCGAGTTTGATCAGAACAATCGCGACCAGAACGATCCGGTGGCCGAATTGTTGGCCGAACTGGCGGCCGGCCTGGATGGCGTCACCGAACAGCAGGCGCGGCAGCGGCTGAACCGGATCGAGAAGCTGGTCGCCGACTACGCCCGTGGCCGCAAGTTGTACGGGCCGCTGTGGGACGATCTGCTGTCACTGAAATACCTCCACCAGCGCTACCGCAACTATCTGGACTGGCTGGCCGGCGCATGACCCCCGAGCTGCTGTTCAGTCTCGACGCGGTGATCGTCGCGGTGACCGAGGATGAACCGCGCGTGCTCACCCTGCCCGGGCCGTTCGGTCTCGATGCGCTGCCTTGTGGCCCGCTCGATCTAGAGGCACACCCGACCCTGGAACGGGGCGTGCGAGACTGGGTCAGCGCCCAGACCCAGCTCCATCTGGGCTATGTCGAGCAGCTCTACACCTTCGGTGATCGCGATCGCGCCCGATCCCGTGTCGATGGTCCGGCGCGGCTGATATCGACCGCCTATCTGGCGCTGGTTCGCGAGCAGCGCACGGCCGCCGAACTGGGCGCACGATGGCAACCCTGGTACGCCTACCTGCCGTGGGAGGACTGGCGCAACGGTCGGCCGCGGCTGATCGATCACACCCTGGCGCCATCCTTGCTGGATTGGGCCGGAGACGACGCGCTGCGGCACGACCGGGTAGCGCTGACGCTGGGACTGGAGGGGGCGCCGTGGGACCCGGAAGCCTGTCTGGAGCGCTATGAGCTGGTCTGGGAAGCGGGTCTGGTGGCTGAGGCCCAGCTGACCGGTCAGTGGCCTCGGAGCGATCCGCCGAAGCTCGATGCCCGCAATCCACTCGCCGCTTGTGGTCGCGCAATGGCCTTCGATCATCGTCGGATCCTGGCCACCGCATTGGGCCGCTTGCGCGGCAAGCTCAAATACCGACCAGTGGTGTTCGAGTTGTTGCCGGAGCGCTTCACATTGTCTGGGTTGCAGCGGGTAGTCGAGGCGCTGGCAGGCAATCGATTGCATACGCAGAACTTCCGTCGGTTGGTTGAACAGGGTGGCCTGGTCGAGCGCGACGGCGGCCATGAGCACGCGACCGGTGGCCGACCCGCCGCGTTGTTCCGCTTTCGACGCGACGTATTGAAGGAACGGCCAGCGCCGGGTGTGCATTTGCCGCGGGCGTGGTGAGGCGGTCGATCCTGTGTAGCGATCCCGACTCCCGACTCTGTCTCTGGCAATGGTAGCCTGCTGGGCACCATCTCACCTCGCATCCGTCGACGCCACCCAGATTGCTTCGACGCATGGCCGCGGGTAGCATCGAAGCCATGTGGCGGCAATCGGCCGCTCGGCATGGACGGTCCAGGATGGATCGGCGCCGGGAAGTCATCGATGGAATCATCGGTGGGGCCGGCGAGGGCAGGCACGGGAGAGTGGGATGCTGATTCTGACGCGGCGGGTCGGCGAATCGCTGATGATCGGGGACGAGGTATCGGTCACGATACTGGGCGTCAAGGGCAATCAGGTCAGGATCGGGATCAATGCGCCCAAAAACGTGGCCGTGCACCGTGAGGAAATCTACCAGCGGATCCATCACGAGCTGCCGGAGGATTCGTCGGACATCGAGGTGGAGGTGCCGCGGCGCGACGAGTGAGCGGGGGCGGTGCCTGGGATGGATCGCAGCGGTTTGTCCCGGTTCGATTCGAACTGATGCAGCTACGCGAAATCTGGGTCGGGGTCGGGGTCGGAATCGGTATCGAGGGCGCCTTGGGGTTTGGCCGTCAACGACTAGCTGTGTAGCGGGCAGTCATCGAGAACGCCGTCAACGCGCAAGCCTCTGGGCAAGCCTATCGGCTTTGCTCTACAATTCGCGGTCTGGTCTAGCCCAGGGCTACAAAACCAGCGACAAATCCGGAGAGATGGCCGAGCGGCTGAAGGCGCTCCCCTGCTAAGGGAGTATACGGGCAAAACCTGTATCGAGGGTTCGAATCCCTCTCTCTCCGCCAGATACCAAAGCCTCAAGTTTCAATGACTTGGGGCTTTTTTGTGGGCGTCAGGGTTACCTTCGGGGTCGGAATCGGAATCGGTATCGGCATCGGAATCGATCCGCAAGCCAGTGTTCTGGCCACCTTCTCGCCAACCTTGTAGCCACGCCGTCCCAGCGTCGGCATGTCACGTACCGGTCGAGTACGCCGGAACGCGCAGCCAAGGTACTGTCGGCTGCCAGGCACACTTAGGTCGTCCGTGGCCAAGGCCCATCTTCCTCGATTCCGATTCCGACCCCGACCCCGACCCCGACATCCGACATCCCGTCGCGGATCCCTATCGCCGCACCTCGTAGCCTCCACGCCTCAGTTCGGGGCAGCCCTCCGCCCTTCGGGCACTTGACCTTTACTGGAACTGGAACTGGCTACCGGAACTGCTCTCCCCCATCCGGGCTAGAATCCCCGCCCCCATTCGCTCCGCAGGACTCCCCATGCGCCTGAGCCAGTTTCACCTGCACACCAGCAAGGAAACGCCCGCCGACGCCGAAATCGCCAGTCATCAGTTGATGCTGCGGGCCGGCATGATCCGCAAGCTGGCTGCGGGCATCTATACCTGGTCGCCGCTGGGCCTGCGCGTGCTGCGCAAGGTCGAGGCGGTGGTACGGGAGGAGATGGAACGGGCCGGTGCGCTGGAGTTGCTGATGCCGGCAGTGCAGCCATCCGAGCTATGGCAGGAAACCGGGCGCTGGGAGCGCTTCGGTGGCCAATTGCTCAAGCTCAAGGATCGAATGCAACGTGATTTCTGCTTTGGCCCCACCCACGAGGAGGTCATTACCGATCTGGCCCGGGTCGAGTTACGCAGTTATCGACAGCTGCCAGTCAATTTCTTCCAGATCCAGACCAAGTTCCGGGATGAGATCCGGCCCCGCTTTGGCGTGATGCGGGCGCGCGAATTCTTGATGAAGGATGCCTATTCCTTTCATCTGGATGAGGCCTGTCTGGCCCAGACCTATAACACCATGTATCAGGCCTATGCGCGGATCTTCACCCGCCTGGGTCTGCATTTTAGGGCGGTCCAGGCCGATACTGGTGCGATAGGTGGCAAGGCGAGCCACGAGTTTCATGTACTTGCTGATTCCGGCGAGGATGCCCTGGCGGTATCGGACAGCTCGCAATATGCCGCCAATGTCGAAATGGCCGAGGCTCTGGCACCGGTCGGTCCGGCGCCGCAGCCAACGGCCGAACGCACAACCGTGGCCACCCCCGGGCAGCGCACCATCGAGGAAGTCTGTGCCTTTCTCGGTGTGGCGAAGGAAGGCTGCCTGAAAACCCTGCTGGTCAAAGGCCGCGAGGGACTGGTTGCCTTGTGCATGCGCGGTGATCATGAACTCAATGAAGTCAAGGCGGCCAAACTCGCTGAATTACCGAGTGAGCTGGTCTTTGCCGACGAAGCCGAGATCAGCCGGACACTGGGCTGCAGCCCGGGCTATCTGGGACCGGTCGGGTTGGCGGATATCCCGTTGCTGGTCGATCGCAGTGCCGCGGTCATGGCCGATTTCGTATGCGGTGCAAACGCAGATGGCGCGCATCTGCAAGGTGTCAACTGGGGTCGCGACGCGGTACCGACGCGGGTTGTGGATCTGCGCAAGGTGCAGGCTGGCGATCCCTCGCCGGACGGGAACGGCACGCTGGAGATCGTCCGCGGCATTGAGGTCGGTCATGTATTCCAGCTGGGCCAGACCTACGCCGAGAAAATGGGCGCGAGCGTGCTCGATGAGCAGGGCAAGGCACGCGTGATGTACATGGGCTGTTATGGCATCGGCGTGTCGCGCATCGTCGCCGCGGCGATCGAGCAGAATCACGACGAGCGCGGTATACGCTGGCCCGCGCCGATGGCGCCGTTTCAGGTGGTGCTGTGCAGTATCGGCGGCAATCAGTCCGAAGCGGTCAGGGATGCGGCCGCTGCGCTGTATGCGCAACTGCAGGCGGCCGGGATGGAAGTGGCCTTTGACGATCGTGGCCTGCGGCCGGGCGTCATGTTTGCCGATCTGGAGCTGATCGGTATTCCGCATCGGCTGGTGATCAGCGAGCGTGGTCTGGCGCAGGGCCAGATCGAGTATAGGTTTCGGGCCGCCGATGGCAATGAAATGTGGCCGCTTTCCGACACTCTGAACGAATTGCAGAGGCGCCTGTAGGGGCGAAAAAGGCAAGTTCACGCCAATTCGCTGGCGCGCATCGCGTACTGAACTGATTTGCGCAGGGCCATTCCATTCGGCTATCATTTTTGGCACTATTGGAGCAGCCTGCAATCAAGGCTGTCCATCACAGCACGTCAAAAGGATATCAGTATGGCCGTAGATTTGAAGAACATGAATGTCGAGCAGCTCGAAGACCTGATCCGTCGCGCGCGGACGCGCATCGACGAAGTCAAGGACGAGATGGTCAGCAAGCTGAAGGAAGAGCTGTCGGCACGAGCGAAAGCGCACGGCTTCGACATCAGCGATCTCTTCGGCGGTCGCGGCAAGGGTGGCAAGTCCCGTGCCCGCAGCGTGGTCAAGCCCAAGTACCGCAATCCGGCCAATGCCGACCAGACCTGGAGTGGTCGCGGCCGTCAGCCGGCATGGGTAAAGGAAGCGGTGGCCAAAGGCAAGAAGATGGACGATCTGGCTATCTAGGCCCCAGACAGCCGTAGTGCCGTAACGGCCCGCTTTGGCGGGCCGTTTTTGTTTGCAGGGCTGAGGGCTGAGGGCTGAGGGTCAGAAAAGCAGGGCCCAGGGCCCAGGGCTCAGGGCCCAGAAAGCGCGGTTGCGTCGAACTCCGGGCGCATGCCGAGGCAATCCAGAGATCTTCTTCGCTTCGTCAAGTGTGAAAGAGCGCTGGATCGCCGCGGTCGCTTAGGCTCCCTCGCGATGACGAGACTTTATGGTTCGGGTGGATTTTCTGGCCGAGATCCCCGGCCGAGAACCCGGACTCGCAATAACGCTCTTGCTCTTCCTTTGTGTCCTTTGTGTCCTTTGTGTTGAAAGCTTTTGCCCTTGTGCTGGCTCACAGTCAGCCACGCCTTAACCAAGTCAGGCGGTCAACCGCCGAGCCGGCAGCAGGCCGTTGCCCAGCAGCAGGCCGGCGACCAGCGCGGCGAGCAGGACCAGCAACGAGAAGGCGGCGTCCAGGCCCAGGTAGACGTCTTTTTCGAAAATGAAATTGAGGCTGCGAAAGCCGACCGAGCCGGGTACCAGCAGGATCAGGCCGGGGACTCGCAGCAACGCCCCGGGGCGATTGAAATAGCGGGCGAAGGCATTGGCCGACAGCGCCAGCACCATCGCCGAGATGAACAGGCCCAGTTCCGGGCCGAGCCAGTCGCCGGCCAGTTGCGACACGCTGTAGGCCAGCACCGCGGCCAGGAAGACGCTGGGCCAGTCCGACCAGCGGGCCCGGAACAACAGCGCAAAGGCAACCCCGGCGACCGGCAGGGCCAGCCA
>JBGTIE010000067.1:0-3292 GCA_041745855.1 Lysobacterales bacterium
GCGTATCGGTGATGCCGCCAGCGACCGCATGCAGGCCAGCGATGCCGATCGGGCGGCAACGCCGGAGAGCCAGCCGGCGCGGATGGAAGGCGTGCGCGACATGGGGCTGGACTACATCGGCTATCAGCGCGCTCGGCGCGAACTGGCCGAGCGACTGGGCATCGATCCGTACACCAGCCATCCGCTGATCAGCGATCGGCTCGATGAGTTGGCTTGGTCGGCCTGGGTTGGCAAAAAGGGCGCCAGCATGCTCCTTGGTGGTGTGATCGGCCAGTCGCTCGACACGGCGCTGGACATCAGTGGCGACGCCTACAAGCTGGCCTGGTCAGTGCATCCGCTGGACATCGAGCGCCGCAACCAGGAGCATCTGTACGGGCTGGGTCTGCGCGGCAAGCCGGCGCGGGAGTTCCTCCGCAACGGGGCCTTCACTCCCTTGCTCCAGACCGCCTTCGTCGACCGGATCACGGACAGCTGCTTCTCGACCCTGCGCGCCGAGCTGCTGGAGGTGGCGACCGAGGCCGAGAGTGAGCGCGAGGCACGCTTCCTGCTAGCCCAGCTGGCCGAGCTGAGCGCCGCCGGGCGTCTAGGCGCCGGACTGCCAAGGGTCGGACTGGTCGGCTACACGCTTGTGCTCGACCAGGGGGACGGCCGCCTGAGTGTCGTGTTGCCGGTCGACTGGGTTGGCTGGGACGAAACCACCGCCGATTTTGCCGAGCGGCCGGATCTGCTCGATCATCGGCCCAGGCTGCTGCTACGCGGCCGTCTCAGCGAGCGCGCCCAGCGGGAATTCAGCGCGCTGGGTTGGGAAGTGGAGGAGGGCTGGTCGGCTCGGGCCGCCGAACGCGGCTGAAACTTGCGCTCATTGACGCGCAGGTGGTCGTAGCCATGGACACAGAAACACGGCCAGGCAGGAGGCTAGCGCGGCGAGCAGGAAGCTGCCGCTGCCGCCCCAGTGTTGCCAGGCCCAGCCGGCCGCAAGCGCGCCGATTACCCCGCCCAGACCCGAGCTCAGGCCGTACAGCAGCCCCTGCCCATGGCCGCCCAGACGACCGGGAAAGTGCTCACTGAGCAGCAGCATGCTTGCAGCATGAAAGGCGCCGAAGGTGAAGGCGTGCGCGGCCTGCGCCAGCAACATCAGCGGGACGTGGGTGGGCAGCATCGCGACCACGGTCCAGCGCACTGCCGCCAGCAGCAGGCAGGCCAGCATCACCCAACGCGCCTGGACCCGCGCCAGCAGCCGCGGCATCTGCAGAAAGATCAGTATCTCCAATACCAGACCGACCGCCCAATAGGCGCCGACCCAGGCCGGGCCGAAGCCGTAGCCGTCCAGATAGATGGCGAAATAGACATAGTAGGGCCCGTGGCCAACCTGCATCAGCATCGCGACCAGCAGCAGCAACAGCACCGCTGGCCGCCGCAGCCGTTCGGCGACCAGCGCCAGTGATGGTGCGGCCTCCGCAGCTGAACCGGTTGCCTCGCGGTTGATCCAGGCAAAGACCAGCAAGATCGCGAACAACGGCAGCAGCAGCCAGACCAGCTGGCCGTAGCCGATCCGGTCCAGCAGCAGGCCGCCCAGTGTGACCGTCACCGCGAAACCGACCGTGCCCCAGACCCTGATCCGCCCGTACAGCGATCGACGCGGCCCCAGATGGGCCAGGGTCATCGCCTCGAACTGCGGCATGATCGCGTTGTAGACGCTGGAGAACAGCGTCATCACCAGCAGTAGCCCAAGGTAGCCCAGCGGCAACAGGAAGGCGGCGCAGCCCAGCAGCGACAACGCAGCACCGGCGCGCAGCCAGCGCTCGTTGCCGCCAAAGCGGTCGGCTGCCCAGTTCCAGGGCAGCGGCATCAGCGTACGGGTACCGAACCACACGCTCATCAGCACCGCGATCTGCCCGGTCGTCAACCCGAGCGTCTCCAGGTACGCACCCCAGTAGGGCGAGAACAAGCCGAGCGCGGCGAAGTAGGCGAAGTAGAAACCGGCCAGGCGGCGGTAGGGCAGGGAAGTCAAGGACGCAGGCCGTGGGGTGGGATGAGTAGATGGTATGCGGGAAAGGGTTTTGACCTGCTAAAAGGCCACAAGCCAGAGCTTTTCAACACAAAGGACACAAAGGACACAAAGGAAAGCAAAAGCAAGGTAGAGCAGAAGCAAGGTAGAGCAGAAGCAATGTAGCGAGATGCCCTCGGGGTCGGAATCGGTATCGGAATCGGAATCGATCGCTTACCCGGCGTACCCGGGCTCCACGGTACACGTCGAGTCGTTAGAGGCCAAAACCCATGTCGTGGCCCTTTAAATCCGATTCCGATTCCGATTCCGACCCCGACCCCGACTCCGACTCGGACTCTCGAAGCACGCAGGCCAACCAAAGATCTTGCTCTGCTCTCCTTTGTGTCCTTTGTGTCCTTTGTGTTTAATTGCTTTTCGGCTCTCTTCGCAGAGCGTCGATCAGCGCGTCCGGATCGCCGTCATCCCCGACCGGCTCGATGCCCAGCAGCCGAGCGAGCAGGGGATACACATCGACGTTCTCGATCGGATCGACGACGACGCCGCGGCGGAAGGCCGGGCCGCGGGCGAGGAAGATCGTACGCATCGATTCCAGCGCCGGATCAAAGCCGTGCGAGCCACGCGGGGTGTCGCTTGGCCGGCGGGCGGCAAAGCTGCGGGGCAGCGCGTCCCAACCCTCGTCCATCTGGCAGACGATCGCCGGCACGCGGGGATGGCTGCCGTAGTGCCAGCGCTGCGGCAGTTCCTGCTTGCGCCAGCACTGGTAGTGCGCATGGCGGCCGAGAAGTCTGGCTTCCGCTGCATCGGTTCGCCCTGGCAGAGGGTTGAAGCCAACTACCTGACCGATCGACACGATCGCCACATCCGCCAGATCGACCATCGTTTCTACGCTGATGACCTGGCCTGGTGGCACCGCGGCCATGCCGTGATCGGATACCAGCACGATATTGACCCGATCAAGCTGTCCCTGCCGCTGCAGACCATCGAGGAGTCGGCCGATCGCGGCATCGGCCTCGATCAGGGCCTGCCTGACTTGTGCCGATGTGGGACCGTAGTCGTGGCCATTCTTGTCGACCCGCTCGAAATACAGCGTCATGAAGCTGGGCCGTACAATCTGAGGCTCGCGCAGCCAGCCGAGTACGGTATCAATTCGCCTGGTGTAGGGGACGCTGTCATCGAAGGGGCGCCAGCGGGCAGGTCGGATGCCCTGTATCGGCGCCTCACTGCCGGGCCAGAAGAAGGCGGCGGTCGCCATGCCGGCGCGTTCGGCGCTGACCCAGATCGGCT
>JBGTIE010000068.1:0-3238 GCA_041745855.1 Lysobacterales bacterium
GCGCCGGTGACGGCGCATCTGCGCCAGCCCCTCGTCCCGAAGGCGGCGCCGATCCGGCCCGGTTGGGACTGCCAGCCTGCATCGGGCGAAACGCGAGCAGGCGCAGGATGCACATCGAAAAGGCGATCCGACCTTCCGGCGCCAGGTACAGATCGCGTAGCCCCTGCAGCAGCATCTGATAGTGCAGCTGCAACAGCTCCGGAGAGGCCTGCTCGGCCCAGCGCGTCAGTTGCACGTCATCGACCAGCGCCGACTCCAGATCGGCTCCGAGCAACTGCCGTGCCGCCACGTCGTGGCTTAGCTCAAGCAAGTCCTGCAGGACCCGTTGATAATTGGGCGCACGCGCCTCCAGTGTCGCCAGGGCGGTCTTTAGCCGTATTTCGTCCTCGCCCAGCAGCGCATCGTAGAGATCGACGACCAGACCACGGCCGACCGATCCGAGCATCTGCTGCACTTCAGTGGTTCGTGCCGCGCCGGCGCCATAGGCCAGCGCCTGGTCGAGCAGGCTCAGCGCATCGCGCATGCTGCCGTCGGCGCTGCGGGCAATCTCGTCGAGCGCTTCGGCTTCGAATTCGAGCCCCTCTTGCTCCAGGATGTGCTGCAGCTGACCGCGGATCTCGGCCCGGGTCAGACGGCGCAGGCTGAACTGCAGACAGCGTGACAGGACCGTCACCGGCAGCTTCTGCGGGTCGGTGGTCGCAAGAAGGAAGCGGACGTGCTCGGGCGGCTCCTCGAGAGTCTTGAGCAGCGCATTGAAGCTGGCCGTCGACAGCATGTGCACCTCATCGATCAGGTACACCTTGCAGCGCCCTCGAGCCGGTGCGTAGGGCACGTTGTCGAGCAGATCGCGGGTATCGTCGACGCCGGTACGCGAGGCCGCATCGATCTCGAGCAGGTCGACGAAGCGGCCTGCGGCAATATCGCTGCAAGCGCTGCAGATGCCACAGGGATCGGCGGTGATGCCCCGCTCGCAGTTCAGCGACTTGGCCAGGATCCTGGCGATCGTGGTCTTGCCCACACCGCGGGTACCGGTGAACAGGAAGGCGTGGTGCAGGCGGCCAGTGGTCAGACCGTTGACCAGCGCCTGCACGACATGCTCCTGGCCGACCAGCTCCGAGAAGCGCTGCGGTCGCCATTTGCGGGCCAGCACCTGATAACTCATCGCTTGCATCCTTCAACGGCGGAGCAGTCCGGCCCTGATGTGCCGGTACCCGGGACGCCCCATCCAGACATCGTGGCCTGTAGCCGCGAAGCTGCAGCAAGGGTGGTGCCCCCTGCCAGCTGAACCCCGGCGCTCGGTCGTACCGCTACCGTTGCTCCCTTCCGGGCCTGGCGGGGTTCGCAGCCTGCCGACGCGGGGGACTGACAGAGGACACCATTGAACTTGGCCAGCCTGAATTCGACAGGGCATCGGCGGCCGGCTGCTGTAGCACCGATGCAGGCAACACTGAAACTGGCGGAGAGGGAGGGATTCGAACCCTCGATACGGGTATAAGCCGTATACACACTTTCCAGGCGTGCTCCTTCAACCACTCGGACACCTCTCCGCGATCCATGCCGGTCCCTGTCTGCCGACAGATCTGGCGGCCTTCTACCGAGCCGTTGCAATGGCCCCGGAAAAAAGGCCGCTAAGGGTATCCGAGCCGCGCCGATGCGTCCACCAGATCTGCTCATCGGACCACTGATCCGTGCCCGGATGCGTCCGCAGCGTGACATAAAGCGGGCGAAGTTGTTGCAAGGGCAGTTAGTGCGCGGCATTCTATCGGACTAGAGGGAGGGGATCATGCGTTCAGACAAGGGATGGAAGCCTTCCTGCAGCAGCGAGGATGGCGTCGCGGCATGCAGACCAGTACCACCAAGTCACAGGGGTTCGCATGATTGAGTTCGGCCACGGCACCCACACCGGCTTGCGTCGGGAACACAACGAAGACACCTACTGCGCGGACGCGGACATCGGCCTGTGGCTGGTCGCTGATGGTATGGGCGGTCATGATCACGGTGAAGTGGCCAGTGCGCTGGCGCGTGATGTGGTCATTCGCGAAGTCAACAGCGGCCGCTCACTCGCCCAGGCAATCCAGAACGCCGACTCCGAGATCATCCAGCATTCCCGCGAACGCCGCTCGGAGCGCCCGATGGGCACCACCGTGGTCGCCTTGCTGGTGCGCGACAACGATTTCGAGATTGCCTGGGTCGGTGACAGCCGGGTCTATCTGTGGAACGGCACCGGGCTGAAGCAGATGTCGCAGGATCATTCCTATGTGCAGGAACTGATCGATCAGGGAGCCATCAGCGCGGCCCAGGCACGTACCCATCCGAACCGGAACGTGGTGACCCAGGCGCTCGGTGTTACCCAGCCGGAGCAGCTGAAGGTGGAAACCCTACGCGGTCATCTGGAGCCGGGTGCGCAGTTGCTGCTGTGCAGTGACGGCCTCACCGAGGAAGTGGACGACGAGACCATCTCGAGCATCCTGGGGCGCGGTCTGAGTACTCAGGAAGCGGTCGATCACCTTATCCTCGCCGCGCTCGACAACGGCGGCTCGGACAACATCACGGTGGTACTGGTGCGCTGCAGCTGATCCACGTAGAGCAAACTACGCCTTACTGCCACCAAACGGTGCGCTGACCGAACCACGACACGCCCTCGACGGCCTCGCTACGCACGTTCATGAAACAGGCGAGCCAGCTACTCGGCCGGGAGCGAACGCTCCAGCAGCTTGAATACCTCGCGCTCGGGAAAGTACTGCGTTGCGAGGCCCAAGGTCAGCCTGGCATCCTCCACCCGGCCATCCTGCAACAGCAGGCGGACCACCTCCTCGACCTTGCTGACGACCTGCTCCAGGCCCGCCTGGGCGCGCTGGTTGCCGGGATCAAGTTGCCGCGCACGCAGGTAGCTCAGCGCCGCGTTGCCGTCCTCGGGTGAAATGTACTGGCGTCGGGCGATCTGTTCCTCGGCCCGGGTCAGCCATTGCTCCACTTCCGGCGCCACCCTGTCCGCAACCTGACTTCCGGACAGCTGAGCCGCCTGGGGTCGAGCCGCACCTGGCTGCGGAGCCGGATCGTCATCGCCGGAAAACAGCCAGACCGTGCCGAGGATGATCAGCGCCAGCACGATCAGCGCGGCGAGCAATGCGGGCCAGCGTGGTTTGAGCTTCTTCTCAGCCGGTCGGCTCGGGGTCGAACTGACCGCACCGGCACGGTTGAAGTCGTCGCGCTCGACCACCAGCGTCGGGTTCGGCAT
>JBGTIE010000069.1:0-3984 GCA_041745855.1 Lysobacterales bacterium
GGCGGCGCCGTTTGGCCGGCGATGAAGGCGACCACCGGCTTGGTCATGTAATTCTCGATGAACTCGGCCGCCTGCTCTTCCGAGGAGCCGCCGATCTCACCGATCATGATGACCCCCTCGGTTTCGGGATCTTTCTCGAAGAGCTCGAGGACATCGATGAATCCGGTGCCGATGATCGGGTCGCCGCCGATGCCGACACAGGTCGATTGTCCCATACCGAGTTGGGTGACCTGGTGCACGGCTTCGTAGGTCAGGGTGCCGCTGCGCGAGACGATGCCAACACCACCCGGCCGATGGATGTACCCGGGCATGATGCCGATCTTGCACTGACCTGGGGTGATCACTCCGGGGCAATTGGGTCCGACGAGGCGCGGCTTACGTCCGTCGAGGTAGCGTTTGACGCGTACCATATCGAGAGCTGGGATACCCTCGGTGATGCAGACGACGAGATCAACGCCGGCGTCGACGGCCTCCATGATGGCGTCGGCGGCAAACGGCGGCGGTACATAGATGACCGACGCGTTCGCTCCGGTCGCCGCAACGGACTGGGCGACCGTATCGAAGATCGGGATCCCCTCGAAGTCGGTGCCGCCTTTTCCTGGGGTGACCCCGGCGACCATCTGCGTGCCGTACTCGCGGCAGGTGCGCGTATGAAACTGCCCGGTGGCGCCGGTGATGCCCTGCGTGACGACTTTCGTATCTTTGTTGACCAGGATGCTCATAGCGAAGAAGGCGATGGGATATACGACGGGTTGCGGCGAGTCAATTCACCTTCACAGATGGCGTGCTTCTGAGTATGCGATGCGAAAGCCCGCCTTCTGACGTTGCGCTCCTTCCGAGTCGCCCTTCTCGGCTGGGCCTCTCCCCTCGGGGTCGGAATCGGGATCGGTATCGGTATCGATTCGCTTCGGCGTAACCGCATCCTCCCTGCGAACCGTGGCCACGCCGCCACCGTTCGTGGCCAAAACCCATGTTGTTGTCCTGGGGGCCGCAGCCGATTCCGAGGCCGAAGCCGAAGCTGAAGCCGATTCCGATTCCGATTCCGACCCCGACCCAGACTTCACGGCTCTTGACCTTCTGGGCCCTGGGCCCTGAAGACCCACGCACGTGTACTGAACCATCAACCCAACGCGCCCACCCCGGTCGGTAGCGGGCCCCACCCTTGGATTGCCCCCCAAGCGCCCCCAAGTCGAGCGTTCACGCATCGCGCACCGAGGCAACAATGGAAAGCTTTCATGGCACCACGATCATGTCGGTCCGCCGCGGCAGTCATGTGGTCATGGGCGGCGACGGCCAGGTGTCGCTGGGCAATACCATCGTCAAGGGCAATGCGCGCAAGGTCAGGCGCCTGTGGAAAGGCGATGTGGTGGCTGGTTTCGCCGGCGCCACCGCCGATGCCTTCACCCTGTTCGAGCTGTTCGAGGGCAAGCTGGAGAAGCACTCCGGCCATCTGGTCCGCTCGGCGGTCGAACTGGCCAAGGACTGGCGCACCGAACGCAGGCTCGGTCGACTAGAAGCATTGCTGGCGGTCGCCGACCGGGAATCCAGCCTGTTGATCACCGGCAATGGCGATGTGCTCGAACCCGAACACGGCCTGATCGCGATCGGCTCGGGCGGCAACTTCGCGCTCGCAGCCGGCAAGGCCCTGCTCGCCGCCACCGACCTGAACGCACGCGAGATCGTCGAGCGCAGCCTGACCATCGCCTCGCAGATCTGCGTCTATACCAATGACCAGTTCACTATCGAAGAGCTGGGCGAAGGGCCCAGGGCTCAGGGCCCAGGGCCCAGTGGGCACACCGACTGAATCGCGGCCGGCCCCTTCGCATCTCGCCTGCATCCCTATCTGGAACCCCCATGGACCTTTCGCCGCAACAAATCGTCGACGCCCTCGACCGCTACATCATCGGCCAGCACCAGGCCAAGCGCGCGGTTGCCATCGCGCTGCGCAACCGCTGGCGGCGAATGCAGCTGGAGCCGGTAATGCGCGAGGAGGTGATGCCGAAGAACATCCTGATGATCGGTCCGACCGGCGTCGGCAAGACCGAGATCGCGCGGCGCCTGGCGAGCCTGGCCAATGCGCCCTTCGTCAAGGTCGAGGCGACCAAGTTCACCGAGGTCGGCTATGTCGGCAAGGATGTGGAGGCGATCATCCGTGATCTGGTCGACGGCGCAGTCAAGCTGACCCGCGACCAGGCGACGGCGCAGGTGCGCGACCAGGCCGAGTCGCGTGCCGAGGAACGCATCCTCGATGCGCTGGTGCCACGTCGGCAGGGCCTGAGCTTCGACCACCAGCCGGCCGAGAGCGAACAGCGCGACAACCAGACCCGCGACAAGCTGCGCGAACGGCTGCGCGAGGGCAAGATGGACGCCACCGAGATCGAGCTGGAGCTGACCCAGACCCAGGGCGTGGAGATCATGGCGCCGCCGGGCATGGAGGAAATGACCCAGCAGCTCAAGGGCCTGTTCCAGAACCTCGGTGGTCAGCGCAGCAAGAAGCGCAAGCTGCCGATCGGCCAGGCGCGGCCGCTGCTGATCGAGGAAGAAGCGGCAAAGCTGGTCAACGACGACGAGATCAAGCAGCAGGCACTGACCAACGCCGAGCAGAACGGCATCGTCTTCATCGACGAGATCGACAAGGTCTGCCAGCGCTCCGAATGGGGCGGCGCCGGCGTCTCGCGCGAAGGTGTCCAGCGCGACCTGCTGCCGCTGGTCGAGGGTTCTACGGTGTCGACCAGGTACGGCCCGGTCAAGACCGACCACATGCTGTTCATCGCCTCCGGCGCCTTTCATCTGGCCAAGCCCTCGGACCTGATCCCCGAGTTGCAGGGACGCTTCCCGATCCGGGTCGAGCTCAAAGCCCTGACCATCGACGATTTCGAGCGGATTCTGAGCGAGCCCTCCAACGCACTGACCCGCCAGTACCAGGCACTGCTCGGCACCGAAGGCCTGCAACTGGACTTCCAGCCCGAAGGCATCCGCCGCCTCGCCGAGATCGCCTTCCAGGTCAACGAACGACAGGAAAACATCGGCGCCCGCCGCCTCCACACCGTGCTCGAACGCCTGCTCGAAGAACTCTCCTTCGACGCCGCCAACCGCGCCGGCGACCAGATCCGCATCGACGCCGCCTTCGTCGATGCGCAGCTCAAGGAGCTGGCCGGGGACGAGGATCTGGCGAGGTACATTCTTTGAGCAGGGCTGAGGGCTGAGGAACAGGGCACAGGGCACAGGGCTCAGGGCCCAGAAGAGCAGCGCCCAGGGCACAGGGCCCAGTGCCCAGAGGAGCCGCCGATGGAACCCCGAGTTGTACTCGGGCAGCCGCTGGCGACCGCGGAAGCGGGCTTTGGCTGTATGTCCGAAGCGCAAGGCCCCAATGTAGAAGTAGCGCGGTTCCGGCGCGCGTAGAGGGCGATCTTCGCCCCGATCCCCTTCGCGCCGGCGGCCGCGTCTTCGATGATGCGAGAGCAGGGGCTTTTTGTAGGCCGTTGTGGCCGATCGGCGTGGAGTGGCTGGCGATAGCCCGCGGCTGATTCCGATCGGGCTCAGCGGCGCTCTTGCTCCTGGCCGTTGTGGCCGATCGGCGTGGAGTGGCTGGCGATAGCCCGTGGCTGGTACCGATCGGGCTCAGCGGCGCTCTTGCTCTTCGCCAGCAGGCTGGCTCCTACATTTGGCAGGAGGCACGGCGACCTGGCGCCGTTTGCTCTTGCTGTCACCAGAAGGCGTCCCTATGCGCGTCACTAGCCCAAACTCGCCATCCACGCAGGCTAAACTTCCGACCCATTGCCCGCGCTGCCGTGCGGGCTGGCCTTTGCTCACTGAAGGAGCACGCTGGCGATGAGCTTTCTGCGAATGCGCGATGTGGACCTCGCCAACAAGCGGGTGCTGATCCGGGAAGACCTGAACGTGCCGATCGAGGACGGGCGGATCACCAGCACGGCGCGCCTGCGGGCGGCGCTGCCGACGATCGAGACCGCGCGCGCGGCCGGG
>JBGTIE010000070.1:0-6753 GCA_041745855.1 Lysobacterales bacterium
ACACCGCATGCGAACCGAACAGGTCGCCCGGACCCAGATCGGCAAAGGCGCGCTCGCCGCCGTGGGCTCGCGTGTCGAAAGCCTGTACCAGGCCGCTGGCAATGACGAAGGCGTACTCCGCCGCCGCCTCGGCGGCCAGGATCTCGCCGCCGGCGGCAAAGGCGAAAAGATCGACCGAGTTTTGCAACAGCTCGCGGCTGCGGGGATCGAGGAGGTCGAAGGGAGGCTGGGTGGTGTCGAATTGTTGGGGCATGATGAATTGCCGCGTTCCGGGCGATCAGGTTTCGATTTTACGTTTTACGTTTTACGTTTTACGTTTTACGTTTAAGAGCAGGAGCAAGAGCAAGAGCAAGAGCAGGAGCAAGAGCAGGAGCAAGAGCAGGAGCAAGAGCAGGAGCAAGAGCAGGAGCAAGAGCAGGAGCAAGAGCAGGAGCAAGAGCAGGAGCACGAGCAGGAGCAAGAGCAAGAGCAAGAGCAGGAGCAGGAGCAGGAGCAGGAGCAAGAGCAAGAGCAAGAGCCGGGAGCAAGAGCAAGAGCTTCGCCAGCAGGCTGGCTCCTACAAAGGGCAAGAGCGAGAGCAAGAGCAGGAGCAGGAGCAGGAGCAGGAGCAGGAGCAGGAGCAAGAGCTTCGCCAGCAGACTGGCTCTACAAATGGCAAGAGCCAGAGCAAGAGCAAGAGCAAGAGCAAGAGCAAGAGCAGGCGTAACCGTAGCGCCGCGGGATCGTCCCAGGTCGCGGTTTTCCCGCTCCTGCTCTTACGTAAAACGTAAAACGTAAAACGATCTCTTGTCCCTAAAACCTAAAACCTGAAACCTCAAACGATCTCTTGCCCCAAAAACATAAAACATAAAACCTGAAACCTAAAACCTAAAACCTAAAACCTAAAACCTGAAACGATCTCTGCGCCCCAAAAACCCACACACCCCGCGGTTAAACGGGGTGTGTGGCAAAGCTGCTTGGACGCGAACTACTAGTGCGCGACGGCCCCAGCCGCCCCCCGTGGCACCCGGATGGTCTCTACCAACTCCTGGATGTTCTCCGGCGGTGGCGCGGTGAACTTCGCGACCACGATCGCGGCGATGAAGTTGAACACCATGCCGAGTACGCCGATGCCTTCAGGTGAGATGCCGAACCACCAGTTGGCCGGGACGTTCGCGGCCGGGTCAATGAACTTGAACCAGACGATGTAGGCCGTCGTGAAAGCCAGTCCCACCACCATGCCGGCGATCGCGCCTTCCTTGTTCATCCGCTTGGAGAAAATCCCCATCAGGATCACCGGGAAGAACGACGCAGCGGCCAGACCGAAGGCGAAGGCTACCACCTGGGCCACGAAGCCGGGTGGATAGATGCCGAGCAATCCCGCAATGAAGATCGCTACCGCCGCCGCCAGTCGCGCGAACAGCAGTTCCTGTTTTTCGCTGATGTTTGGCATCAGCACCTTCTTCAGCAGGTCATGCGAGATCGACGAGGAGATCACCAGCAGCAGACCCGCAGCGGTGGACAAGGCGGCCGCCAGTCCTCCGGCGGCGACCAGCGCGATGACCCAGTTGGGGAGTTGCGCGATCTCCGGGTTGGCCAGGACCATGATGTCGCGGTCGATGGTCATCTCGTTGCGATCGTCGGCAGCATAGAACATCCGGCCATCGCCGTTCTTGTCCTCCCACTTGATCAGGCCGGTCTTCTCCCAGTTGCTGATCCACGACGGCGCCTCGGTGTACAGCGTTCCCGCATTATCCGTGCCATTGATCGTCTCGATCATGTTGACCCGCGCAAAGCTCGCCACGGCTGGAGCGGTGGTGTAGAGAATCGCGATGAACAGCAGTGCCCAACCGGCCGAGCGGCGTGCATCACGCACCCGCGGCACGGTGAAGAAGCGCACGATCACATGCGGCAGGCCAGCGGTACCAACCATCAGCGCCAGCGTGATGCAGAACACATCGATGGTTGATTTGGTTCCTGCTGTATAAGCCGCAAAACCCAGTTCGGCGCTCAGGCCATCCAGTTTGTCGAGCAGGTAAACCCCCGAACCGTCCGCCAATGTGCTGCCAAAGCCCAGTTGCGGCAACGGGTTGTTGGTCAGCAACAAGGAAATGAAGATCGCCGGTACCATGTAGGCGAAGATCAGCACGCAATATTGCGCCACCTGGGTATAGGTGATGCCCTTCATGCCGCCGAGCACCGCATACATGAACACGATCGCCATGCCGATGACAACGCCCCATGTGACGTCCACTTCGAGGAAGCGAGAGAACACCACGCCGACGCCGCGCATCTGGCCGGCAACATAGGTGAAGGACACGAACAACGCACAGACCACCGCGACCAGGCGCGCCGCGTCGGAGTAGTAACGGTCGCCGACGAAATCCGGCACGGTAAACTTGCCGAACTTGCGCAAGTACGGTGCCAGCAACAAGGCGAGCAGCACATAGCCGCCGGTCCAGCCCATCAGATAGACCGCGCCATCGCGGCCCATGAAGGCGATCAAGCCGGCCATCGAGATGAACGATGCCGCGCTCATCCAGTCAGCCGCGGTCGCCATGCCATTGGCAACCGGATGGACGCCGCCACCGGCGACGTAAAAGTCCTTGGTAGATCCTGCACGTGCCCAGATCGCGATACCGATGTACAAGGCAAAAGACAGGCCAACCAGGATCCAGGTCCACATCAAGACGCTCATGTCAGATTCTCCTCAATCTTCTTCGTGCAGATCGAAATCGCGTTCGATCTTGTTCATCCGCCAGACGTAGACGAAGATCAGAACGACGAAGACGTACATCGACCCTTGCTGGGCAAAGAAGAAACCCAGTTTGAAGCCGAAGAAACGGATCGAATCCAGCGCATCGGCAAACAGGATCCCGGCGCCGAAGGACACCACGAACCAGATCGTCAGCAGCAGCGCCATCAGGCGCAAATTCGCGCGCCAGTAAGCATCGGTATTGGTACGGTCTTTCATGTCTTTGCTCCTTAGAACGAGTACTTGAAGGCGACGTGGAGCCGGTTCAGACCACCATCCCGGCCATCGGATACTTCCCGCTCAGCGAGTATCAGCTCGGCGCCGATGTCCACCTTGGGCAGCGGCGAATAGATCAGGTTGGCGTGGAAGCTGTGGGCGCTGTCATTGGCGCCGCCACCCTGCTCGATGACGTTGGTATCGAAATCGGCAACCGAATAGATCAGGTTGCCACGCAGCGTCGGTGAGAACACATGGCGGTAGGCGATGAAACCACTCCAGCCGTCGATGGCGTCAAGGTCGCCGTTGGCGGTCAGGGTGGCGTCATTGGAGAAGCCCAGACCGATGTAGCGGCCCAGGCCCGAACCGGCGTTGACCATGTAGCGCAGGTCATTCTTGCCGAGGTTGTACTTGCCGGACACGCTGATGCCGCCGCCGAAGGTGTCCTCGTCAATGCCATCGGCAACTTCGTATTTGAGCTGCCGCAACACGCCGGCGATGGTGAAGTGACCCCAGTCCCCCTTGTGCAGATAGCGCAGGGTCACGTCGGGCAGGCTGTTGTCGTCGCTGGAAATGCGCGGTCCGCCGCCGAAGGCGTTGAGGGTGGTTTCCGGATTCTCCAGCGAGACCGACCATGGTCCCTTGGTATAGCGGATCTGCGCCTGCCGGACGAATACCGTGCCTTCGGTCGGACCGATGAAGTCGATCGCATCGGGCAGCGCGGCGACGTCCTGGAAGTTCGACCAGGTCTGTCCGGCGAGCCAATCGTTCCAGCCAAAGAACATGTGCCGGATGGTGGCGCCGTAGGTGTTGGTGGACTGCTCGTTGCCCAGTGCGCTGCCGAAAAAGTCCATTTCCACATAGCTGCGCAGCTTGTCGCCGGAATCGAGCACGGTGTTGGTACCGAACCAGATGCGCGAGAACTGCGCGTGCATGTCCAGATCGGTCCCTTCGTTCGCCGCCCCGACCGGAATGGTCTGCGGGAGATAGAACAAACGACCGACCGAGCCATCGGGGATCTCGCCGCTGTCGGTGTCGGTCCACATCGCGTCGAGCTTGATGAAGCCGCCGAAACTGAAGGTGGTGTTCGGATTGGCCGCGGTGGTGATCGTGGTGGGCTGGATCGGATTGGCCGGCGGCGGCGGGGGCACGGCCTCGGCGACTTTGCGTACTTCGACCTGTTGTTGATCGAGCATGCTGGCCAGCCGCTGTACGGTGGCCTCCAGCTCGGCGATTCGTGCTTCGAGTTCGGATTCCTTGGCACTCTGTGCGTGGATCGCCGGACTGGCGCTCCCCAGCGCCAACGCCAGCCCCACGCTCAGGGCAGTCAATCGTGTTGGTGTCCTCATGCGTTCGCTCCTCCCGTTGCGGTTTCCCCGGCTAGCTGTCCAGATCGGGGGCAATCGCATGCTGCGCGCCGGATGCAGCGCGGCCCATTCGACAATGGTCGACAAGACAGCCTGTTTGCGACCAAAGTCGAACGCGGCGTTCGGTCGCTGCGGCTAAGCTAGGATTCAAGCGCTCGTTGAGCGCAGCGAACCAGTCCGGGAGGAACCATGGCCAACGTCTATCCAGTGTCCGATGCCTTCGCCGCCAAGGCGCACATCAATGCCCCCGCCTACGAGCGCCTCTACAACGAGTCGGTGCGCGACCCGCATACCTTCTGGGGCCGGGTCGCGCAGCGCGTGGACTGGATCAAGCCCTTCAGCAAGGTCAAGGAAGCCAGTTTTGCAATCGAGGACTTCCACATCCGCTGGTTCGAGGACGGGCAATTGAATGTCTCGGCCAACTGCCTGGATCGGCACCTGGCGACCCGCGCCAACAAGACCGCGATCATCTTCGAAGGCGACAGCCCGAACGAGTCAGACCGGGTCAGCTATCGCGAGCTGTACGAGCGCGTCTGCCAGTGTGCCAACGCGCTCAAGGTGCTTGGCGTCAAGAAAGGCGACCGCGTGACCATCTACTTGCCGATGATCGTCGAGGCGGCGGTGGCGATGCTCGCCTGCACCCGCATCGGCGCGGTCCACTCGATCGTCTTCGGCGGCTTCTCACCCGATGCACTGGCCGGCCGTATCATCGACTGCCATTCGCAAGTCATCATTACCGCCGACGAGAGCCTGCGCGGCGGCAAGCACGTGCCGCTCAAAGCTAATGTCGACCAGGCGTTGGAGCACCCGGAGATCGATTTCGTGCGCAGTGTGCTGGTGGTCCGCCGGACCGGGCGGCCGGTCGCCTGGCGCAACGATCGGGACCTGTGGTGGCACGAGCAGCTCGAGGCGCAGAACAGCGTCTGCGAACCGGAGCCAATGAATGCCGAGGACCCGCTTTTCATCCTCTATACCTCCGGTTCCACCGGCAAGCCCAAGGGCGTGCTGCACACCACCGGCGGCTATCTGGTGTTCGCCTCCTACACGCATGAGAACGTTTTCGATGTGCGTGAGAACGACGTCTACTGGTGCACCGCCGACGTCGGCTGGGTCACCGGCCACAGCTACGTGGTCTACGGTCCGCTATGCAACGGCGCGACCACGCTGATGTTCGAGGGCGTGCCCAACTATCCGGACGTCAGCCGCTTCTGGCAGGTCGTCGACAAGCATCAGGTGACCCTGTTCTACACCGCGCCGACCGCGATTCGGGCGCTGATGCGCGAAGGCGAGGACCCGGTCCAGCGGTGCTCGCGCGAGAGTCTGCGCCTGCTCGGCTCGGTTGGTGAGCCGATCAATCCGGAGGCCTGGGAGTGGTATCACCGGGTCGTCGGTGACGGTCGCTGTCCGATCGTCGACACCTGGTGGCAGACCGAGACCGGCGGCATCCTGATCACGCCGCTGGCAGGCGCGACCGATCTCAAGCCGGGCTCGGCGAGCAAGCCCTTCTTCGGCGTACAGCCGGCGATCGTCGACAACGAAGGCAACCGGCTGGAAGGCGCCTGCGAGGGTAATCTGGTTCTGCTCGACAGCTGGCCTGGTCAGATGCGCACCGTCTACGGCGACCACCAACGCTTTATCGAGACTTATTTCACGACCTTCAAGGGTACCTATTTCACCGGCGACGGCGCGCGCCGCGATGAGGACGGCTACTACTGGATCACCGGCCGGGTCGACGACGTGATCAATGTCTCTGGCCATCGCATGGGCACCGCCGAGGTGGAAAGCGCGCTGGTCGCCCATCCGCAGGTCGCCGAAGCCGCCGTGGTCGGTTGCCCGCACGACATCAAGGGGCAGGGCATTTATGCCTATGTCACGTTGAACGTGGGTGTCGACCCCACCGACGAGTTGCGCAAGGCATTGCGGGACTGGGTGCGCAAGGAAATCGGACCGATCGCCACCCCCGACTACATCCAGTGGGCTCCGGGATTGCCGAAAACCCGCTCCGGCAAGATCATGCGGCGTATCCTGCGCAAGATCGCCGCCAACGAGCACGACCAACTCGGCGACATTTCGACCCTGGCCGATCCGGGGGTGGTGACTTCATTGGTTGACCAGCGGATGAACCGGCCGGGGTAAGGGCAAGGAGCCCGCAACATGACTCAGATACTGATCGCTGACGACCATCCGCTGTTCCGCGAGGCGCTCAAGGGTGCCGTGCGCGGCGCGCTGGAGCAGCCGGAGATCTTCGAGGCGGCCGATGTGGCTGGCTTGTTCGAACTGGTTGACGCCCATCCGGAGGCCGACCTGCTGATGCTCGACCTGAACATGCCCGGCGCTCAGGGATTCTCGGCGCTGATCCAGGTCCGCCAACAGCGGCCGGGACTGCCTGTCGTGGGGGTTTCAGCGCGCGCGGAGCCGGCGACGATCCGTCGCGCG
>JBGTIE010000071.1:0-11793 GCA_041745855.1 Lysobacterales bacterium
AAATGGTCGATCAGCGGCGCGCACAGGTTGCCGAACAGGATCGCCAGCATCACGCCCTCCGGGAACGCTGGGTTCACCACCCGGATCAGCACCACCATCATGCCGATCAGCGCGCCGAACACCAGCTTGCCGGTGTCGGTCATCGACGCCGACACCGGGTCGGTGGCCATGAACACCAGGCCGAACGCGAAGCTGCCCAGGGTCAGGTGCCAGTACCAGGGCATCGCGAACATCGGATTGGTGTCGCTGCCGGCCAGGTTGAGCAGCGTGGCCAGGAACACCATGCCCAGCAGCATCGACAGCATGATCCGCCACGACGCGATGCGCGTGGCCAGAAGCACGATGGCGCCCAGCGCGATGAGCAGCGTGGAGGTTTCCCCGATCGAACCCTGGATGCCACCCAGCGCGGTCTGCATCCAGCTCAGGTCGACCTCGGGCGCAAGTGCCGCATTGGCGGCCAGGCCGACGCTGAAGTCCATGTCGCCCGAGGCGGCCAGCGCCAGCGGGGTGGCACCGGAGAAGTTGTCCACTGCCGTCCACACCGCGTCGCCCGACATCTGGGCCGGATAGGCGAAGAACAGGAACGCCCGTCCGACCAGGGCCGGGTTGAGGAAGTTCTTGCCGGTGCCGCCAAACACCTCCTTGCCGATCACCACGCCAAAGCTGATGCCGAGGAACACCATCCACAGCGGAATGGCCGGCGGCAGGATCAGGGTGAACAGGATGCCGGTGACGAAGAAGCCTTCATTGACCTCGTGCCCGCGCTTCCAGGCGAACAGGCCTTCCCAGATGAAGCCGCCGAGATAGGTGACGATCAGGATCGGCACGTAAAACACCGCCCCATGCAGCAGGTTGGACAGCCACGACGCCGGATTGAAGCCGACCAAAGCCGCGACCAGGTCCGTGCGCCAGCCGGGGATCGCGCTGTAGCCGAATTCGGCGATCTGCAGGTTGGCCTGGTAGCCGACGTTGATCATGCCGAACAGCAGCGCCGGCAGCGCGGCGAACCACACCGTCATCATCACCCGCTTCAGATCGATGCCGTCGCGCACGTGCGCTGCAGCGCGCGTCGTGCTCGACGGGCTGTACAGCATGGTGTCGAACATCTCGTAAAAGACGTGGTGACGCTCGAACCTGCCGCCCTTCTCGAAATGCGGGGCGACGCGCTCGTCGATGAATTTTCTCAGCCCCACGCTAGCCTTCCTTCTCGATCAGATCGAGATTCTCGCGCAGGATCGGCCCGTACTCGTACTTGCCGACGCAAACGTAGGTACACAAGGCGAGATCCTCCTCGACCAGTTCCAGCGCGCCCAGCGCCTGGGCGGCCTCGGTATCGCCGACCACCAGCGCGCGCAGCAGCTGGGTCGCAAGGATGTCGAGCGGCATCACCTGCTCGTACTGCCCCAGCGGCACCATGGCGCGCTCGCTGCCGTTGGTGGTGGTGGTGAAATTGAAGCGCTTGTTCGGCATGAGTCGCGACAGGTAGATGTTCAGCACCGAATGCCGCTCTCGCCCGGGCGACAGATAGCCGAGCAGCTCGCGCTGCTTGCCTTCGCGCAACACGGTTATTTGATTGGCCAGCCGGCCAAGGTAGCCGGTCGGACCGTGCGCATGGTGGCCGTTGAACACCGAGCCGGAAATGATGCGGTTCTCGCCCGCATGCAGCTGACCGGCACAGAGCGCCTCAAGGTCTGCGCCTACCCGGGTGCGGATCAATCGCGGGTCCTCGACCTGGGGTCCGGCCAGCGCCACCACCCGCTCGCTGTGCAACTTGCCGGTGGTGAACAGCAGACCGAAGGCGATCACGTCCTGGTAGCCGACCGCCCAGGCGCAGTGGTGGGCATCGACCGGCGACAGGAAATGGATATGGGTGCTGGCGTTGCCGGCCGGATGCGGCCCGGCGAAGCGTTCCTCGCGGATCAACCCGCCGGCGAACGAGGGCAGCGAGGAATCCGGCCCCAGGCACACCCACACCGGTCCGTCACTCAGGCGCGAGAGCACCGCCAGGCCGTCGCGAAATGCATCGAGTTGCTCGTTGATGACCACATCGGGATTGGCGGCCAGCGGATTGGTGTCGATCGCGGTGACGAAGATCGCCCGCGGCTGCGTGTCAGGCGCCGGGACTCTTCCGAAGGGTCGGGTCCGGATGGCGGTCCACTCGCCGGACTCGATCAGCTGGGCGCGGACCGTATCTCGATCCAGCTTCGCCAAGTCATCGCTGGCATGCACCGCGAAGGATTCATCGCCATCGCCGGTCGTGGTGTCGATGACCACCGACAGCATGAAGCGCCGCTGGCCACGGTTGATGGAACGCACGGTTCCGGCAGCGGGCGCGGTGTAGCAAACGCCCGGCGTCTTCTTGTCGTCGAACAGCACCTGTCCGCGCCTGACCTGGTCGCCTTCGGCCACGCGCAGGGTAGGGCGCATGCCGGGATAATCTGCGCCGAGAACGGCGACGGCGCGCACGTTCGGGCCAGCAGAAATCTCCTGGCGCGGCGCTCCGGCTATGGGAAGGTCGAGCCCGCGTTTAATCCTGATCATGGTCCAGATCGCATCTCCATGCCAACCGAACAAGGATACTTGATCGGGCATACACTGCTTCCTGTAGCGTCAGGCGACCGCAGCTTCGCAAGGTCGCGCCTGATGCTTTTGGTTTCCTTTTGCGTGCACCCTAGCACGACTGAATGCGCCCGCACTGCCCCGCGCAGGTTGCGACTGCAGCGTGTCGTGGCGTTATGCTTGGGACCGATACATTGACCAGAGGGCCGATCGATGAAAGCGATCCTGCGTACTGTGCTGGAACAGAAAAACGCGCTGGCAGCCGAAGGCGCCGCGGCACTCTACATGGTCAGTTCAGACGCCCCGCTTGCCGACGCAGCAAAACTGATGAGCACGTCCAACATCGGCTGCGTGCTGGTAATGCAGGATCGGCGCCTGGTCGGAATCGTCAGCGAACGGCAGATCTTGCACCTCTTCGCAGAGGGCAGGCCGGACGCCGACAAGGCCGCGGTGGCCTCGGTGATGCCTCCGGACCTGGTGACCGTGCCGCCAACGCTTAGCGTCGAGGGCGCACTGAGCGTTTGCACCCACCAGCGGGTGCGCCATCTGCCGGTGGTGGACGGCACCGAACTACTCGGTGTGCTGTCGATCGGTGACCTGGTGAGATTCGTGGTCAAGGAAAAGGACGACAAGATTGCTGAGCTGATGGACTACATCCACGCTCCCTGAGGATTCTTGCTTGCCCACTTCCACAGCACTCGGCGTAGCGCCACTTGCGCTGCGCGAAGCGCTCGGCACCTTCGCCACTGGCGTGGCGATCATCACCACGCTCGGCCCCGATGCGCGCCCGGTGGGCATGACCGTGAACAGCTTCGCCGCCGTGTCCCTGAGTCCTCCGCTGGTGCTGTGGAGCGCACAACGCGGGGTGGAGCCCTTCGATGCGTTCGAACGAGCCGCGTATTTCGCCGTGCATGTCCTGCCGGCGGGGCAGGCAGCGCTTTCGGATCGCTTCGCGCGTCCGAACCCACACCGCTTCGTCGGCATCCCGCATCGGCCCGGCATCGGTGGCGTGCCCCTGCTGGATGGCGTCGCTGCGCGGTTCCAGTGCGCGGTCGAGCATCGCTACGAGGGCGGAGATCATCTGATCCTGGTCGGCCGGGTGCTGCAGGTGTCGCACCAGCCGCAAGCGCCGCTGGTGTTTCACGGCGGCCGCTACTGCGAACTCGGCTAGGCATAGGGGATCCTCTTCAAGGTCGAGTCGCGCGCCCGGTGCGGCGTCGCATCGTTCAGATTCTGAACGCTCGCAACTCGCCGGTGATGTGTTGACTGTTGATCCACGAATGGTCCGTTCGCTTCGACGACGCCTTGTTGTTTCGGCTTGGCCGCGTTGCGCTGGATTGGCGGCTGTCGACGAATACCTCGCACCGCGTAACGGCGTGGTTCACACGCCGCATGTGCATCGCAGCATCGCAACATTGCGGTCGTTGGGCAGCCGCATGTTAGCGCTCCTGCAGCTTGTCATTCTGGAAGTAATAGATGTTTTCATGCTTGAATCCCCAGGTGCCACCCAAGGCTCTGATGTGCGGCTCGAACGTGAACATAGTGACGGATGCCAGTGGTTCGTCATTTCCTGCTTCAATATATAAACGCTCGCTCAAGCTGAGTTCAATGCTGTGCCCCACGTTACCGAGAAAATCCAGATTCTCGAATCCCAGCGAACGAATGCGGGTGTTCGCGAATTCAAAAAGTCCTCCAAACGTCGTCTTCGGAGTCACAAAGGATTGTATGCTCGCGTGAAGGTCTCGCTGAGCCCGAGCACCTTCGATGAAGTTCGGATCTGTGGGTGTCTTCACACAAGCTCCGCCTTCGACAAAAAAGCTCCTTGCACAGTCACCCCATACACCGCCATCGGATGGACTAAGATCGACTGTTACAAGGTTGACCAGCCCCACTTCCTCATCGGATGGCTGATATTCTCGGCCCGAGACCGAAATGCAGCTCCTGGACCCAAGCAGAACCAATGCCAGGCAATCGTGATACCACGTCTGCGAGATACCGTGGGCAGACATCAAACTTGCTGCACGTATCGCTATGCTTCGTTCCGTATCCTTCGCATTAATGGTTTCAGTCAAACGCGCAAGGACCAACCTGGCGGCGGCCTGAACCCTCCGGTGTTTTTCAATCAATGGCATTCGCTTTTAAGCTCCAATAGCCAATTGACGGTAAAATTTCATGCTTGAACACGTGGATTCTAAGCGCGCGCAGGAAAACTTCCTTGCTGAGGCTGTAGCTGACCACTACAGCGGAACTTTCTCATTGGGCACGCACCCAGTGCTGAATCACGTCCGCCACTGCCGTCGGCCCCGTCCAGTCGAGCGCCGCAGCAGGCGCTGCGCCGTTCGTCTCGGCTTCAGCGACGAGACAAGGAACTGCTGGGGATGGACAAAACTGCTGCAAGCGCAAAGCACAGCGCTGCCGCGGCAAGCAACGCAACCCCAGCGAAGAAACCCGCGAATGAGAAAACCAGCGCAGCATCTGCCGCAACGGCGAAAGCGAGTAGTACGAGCACACTTCGTGCGCCCTGCGTCAGGAACATCGCCAGGATGCCAAAGGCGACAAGAAAGACCAAGTGGATGGAGAAATGCAGCCACACACCGGGCAGTGCGCCCACGAGGAACGCGGAGGCACTCGATTCAGCAAGGGCATTACGCACACCAGAGTAGCCTGTGGCGTGAAATACCGCCGTTGCGAGTAGCAACAGGCAGCCAAAAGCACAAAAAAGTCTCGTCGTGCGAGTCACTCAACAGGCTCCTGATAACCGAGCATTCGGACGCCGTGCGAAGTATGGCGGATAAAGGTGTGTTGGACTAAGCCGCTCACGATGAGCTCTCCTATCCGTGGAGGTTCCGGCCCGCAGCCGTCTCAGTGAGGGTGAGCCTGCCGTGCATAGTGCCTGCGCAGAAGGTCGCCGCCGAAGTCGTTCTCCAGGTCACGCCAGACGGTGTGAATGTGGTTGGCGTTGTTCTGGGTGTTGTCGTATTCGATCAGCACGGTGGGCCCGTGGATACGGTAGTAGTGCGGCTCGCCACGCCGGTGTGCGCCGGCCCAGCCGAAGTGCAGTCGCTCGAACCCCGCTTCCTCGATCCGCCCCAACTGCCGGTGCGCCACGTCGTCTGTCATCCGTCCGGCGTATAGCTCGAGTAGTTGGCGCAGCCGGCGTTGCTGGGCGGTGGTCATCTCGGTAGCAGGTAGCCCCGCCAGCGCCATCGGGCCGACTGCGGGATCGTTGCGGGTATGGATGTCGCCGGTTGTTTGCGTGGCGATTGTGGCGCGGGCGCGCTGCCGAACATCGAGCATGTCCAGCAGATCGAAGGCGAGGTCTTCCTCCGCCGCAAGCAGGCGGAGCCCTTTCAGCGGGCCGCTGGGCACGCGCGCCGGATTGGCACCCATGAAGACTGGAGCAATGATTTCCCCGTGCGGTCCGAGGTCCGTGGCATTCACCGAGAGGTGATGGCCCTCGAAGCGCCAGCCCCAGGGCCGCGCCGCACCCGGATCGCCAAATATCGTCAGGTAGTAAAGCCCAGGATCTCGCCGAGCCGCCCACGGGCTGCCCGCAGCTTGCTCGAGTTCGCGCAGCGTGCCCTCCAACTCGATGATGCCCCGCGCCAGCCCGGCGCCGCGCTCGCTCAACCCCATGTTGAGCAGTCCCAGCGCTGCCATCCGCTGATCGGCGTCCATCGCCCGCAGCGGAATCCCGGTGCGTTGCTGCGGCACGTACGACCAGTTGGTGCGCTCCGGATTGTCGAAGGACACCGAGGCATCGATACGCTCGCTTTCATCGAGCAGCGAGACAAAGGCTTGCGCGGCAGCCCCGGAAGCGCTCGGGTCGGCAACCAAGTGCGGGTTCGGCGATTGCGCATGCGACTGCCCGCTGCAACCAAGGATCGCCGCGATGAGGGTCGCGGGGAGCATGAATTGTGAATGCCATTCATAGGCCATATGTCATTCCCCAGCCATGTCAATAGCGCTCGGCGGCACGCGCACGCCGGCACCAGTCGATCATTTCAATTCTCTTGCCCAACTTACAATCGCGCCGGCGACCAGGTCCGGGCGCTCTCGCGCCATCGAGTGACCCAGGTCCTCGAACTCCACCAGCGTAACCCGTTCTGGATGATCGCGTCTTAGCGAGCGGCCGTTCTCGGGTGGCGCGATCACGTCGTGAATACCTTGGAGTACGAGCATCGGCGCCTTGCCTCCGTCCCACCAGGCTTCCACAGGGACAGTCGGTGCCAGCGACTGGGCCTTTATTGTCGTGGCCGAGACTTCGTCAAGACGCATCTCGGCGACGCTGATCGTGCTCTTGGGCCCATAGAGGACGATTCGCGCGGCCTCGGCCCGTTGATCGAGGGTCAGACTCTTGTCTTGCACTTTGCGCAAGGTGCTTAACACCTCGCTTTTCGGCGGATACTTGCCTCCAGCGGCGATAAGCACGACACCGCGCACGATCTCAGGTTGATCGCTCGCGATCATGCGTGCGACGCGGTTGCCGTACGCCGATCCCACCACAATGGCAGGGGCGGCGCCGAGCTTCTCGATTGCCGTTGCCACGTCACGGGCGTTGTCGTGCAGCGTGAGACCTTCAACGGGACCGACGCTTTCTCCGAATCCACGCGGTTCTGGGCGGACAACCCGGTAGCCCGCCAGGACGAGGTGCCTGGCGAGTTCATCGAAGTCCCGTGGCCCGCGGCCCTGCCCCGGCAGCAACACGATTGCGAGTCCAGTACCCTCATCGAAGACCCGTAACTTTGCAGCCCCATTTTGAACATACGTGACCCGCTCGGGTTGTTGAACGGAACCGGTTTGTGCGCAGGCGGCGATCATGCCCACGGCCAGAACCGCAAAAATCCGCGGTGCGCGCGCTGGCGTCACCGCCGGTCGCCGTACCAGTAGCCAAGGCCATCGCGCGACCTGAAGAACGCCCCTCAGTCTCGGGCGAAGAGGAGGAGCATTCGCCCAGCATCCCGCAGCGAGTGCGCGCGCAGATTGCGGCCCGAAGTCGACACCGTTTCCCGCAGGATCACCACGCGAGCTTCGCGACGGAGTGATCGGCCGAACGCAACATCCTCGAACACGAACAACGATCGGTCGAATCCTCCTACTGCCTCGTACGCCGTGCGAAGCATGGCGGATAAACGTGGGTTGGACTAGGCCGTTCACGAGGGTCTCTCTCATCTAAGGCGCATACGCCCTACGGAAAACGCTCATACAGTACTTCCAAGAGGGGGTCTTCCAGCTCTGCGTCAACTGAGAAGGTAGGCAGCATCTTGGAGAGGTGAGTGGGATCAAACTCGGCGATTACCCCGCGAAGACTATCGCACTCGAGCAAAGCTGCGGCGCCAGTCGGTCTCTCCACGAAAATGCCCTGAAACCGACGCCAGCCAGGCGCGTCTTCATCTGACGTTGGGTCTCCCCGAGCGGACAATGAAAAGACTGAGTAAGCGTACTGTCCGGCTCGAAATCGAATATACCCGTTAGCATCCCCAAGCGAGTTCAGAAAGACAGCAATTTCCGCACTCTCGGCCTTGGACGATTTAGGGAGCACAAGCTCCACGTCGCCCGACGCTCCGAAAGCGTACAGGAGGTCGGGGGACTCGCTTCCAGCTGCAGTGACACACACGGATACCACCTTGCGACCAACAGAACACTGGAAGATGACAGGCTCACTGTCAGCGCAATGACCAAGTGACTGAGGCCGGGCTGCTGCGCAATCGAGGCACGCGCCAATCCCGACCACCAAGAATAAGAAAAGTCTCATGATGCGCCTAACAAATAAGCGTTTGTACGCCCTGCGAAGTATGGCGGATAAACGTGGGTTGGACTGACACTGGGCGCTAACGCCGGCGCTCTGGGGGGGCCGAGCGCGCAGCGCAAGGACCGTCCCCCCGGAGCGCGTGGTTGGGAGTCGCTCAGACACATATCGCATCAGCAAGGGCGCGCAAGAGCTTCGCGCCGTCGCCTCGCCAAGCGCTACCGTGCATGCACGCGAGCGTTGTTGGGCGAGTCGACGCCAATCTCTCCAGCATCTGGCGCGCGTTCTTTGTGTGAGAGAAATAGTCTATTCCGTGACGGAAGGCCTCGCTCGGCCCGAGGATGTCTGACTCGGTAATGGCTGGATTATGCGCGCCACCCGCGGTAGATCCCGTCGGCAACTTCCTGAACATTGGTCCCGGATTGCTTGTTCGTGATCGCCATTTCGGTCTCCTGGTACGGGGGAGCAAGGGGGCGAAGGATCGCCACGTGCCCTTGCCGCAGTCCACTTTGCTAAGGCAGCAGGCCCGCCAGATCCTCCCACCCAGTCCACGGCATCGGCCGACGCGATTCGTCGGGACGCACAAACTGCCAAGGCCAATAGTCTGGCATCTTCTCGATCCCGAATTGTGCCGGGTCCACCTCAATTCGGCCAACCACTGAGACGCGTGCCGGCCCCTGGTACGGGGCCGAGGGGTGCATTGTAATGCGCAGTAGGCGTGGCTTGGCGAAGATCTCGGAAAGTGGCGGATGTGCACCCTGCCAGTCGAGACGCGCGATGACGTTGAATTCCTCACTGTCGGAACACTGGTCGCGAACCAACACGAGCGCAGCGCGGTATGCCCCGCTTTGTAATTGCAGCGCCAGGCAATCGCCAGCCTCGAAGGCGGCTAGCTTCGGTTTGCGTGGACGCAGTAGCTTCGGAAACGCGCGTGGCTTCGGATTGGATTTCGCCAGCTTCGCTATGAACGCGCGCAGCACTTTCTCGCGTTTGTCCGCGTTGCAGTAGCCATTTATTCCTCGTCGTGACGCGAGGTTCGCGCGCACTTCATCCAGCAGCGTTGGCTCGAGAGCCCTTAGCGCCATTGCGCTAGCGCCAGCCCAATGCGTACGTACGTGACGGCGTCCGGATCAGCATTGCCTTCACTGAACACATGAACAAGGTCCTGCCGCACCTTGGCAGTAGCCGCCGCTGCGCTCTGCGACGAGCGCAGTCCTTCGACGAACATCTCGATGACATCGAGAACGGTGTCACTCTCCTCAATACCCTCTCCCCACGCACCCATTACTGGCTCCCGTCCTGATCACGAATGGCGGCAACAGATCTAACCTCGCTGCTGCACACGCAGAGGACCATCCTGTGCTAGCTAACATCTGAATTAGCCCGTGCCGCGAAGCGGCACCAGGTTGAATGAACTGTTAGCGCCAGCACCGGAAAGATATACGGGTGCACCTACCGCAGCAGCGTACTGCGACTCTGACAAGAATGGCCAGTAAGTCATGTCACCTGTTGCACTGAGGCGGCTGAAATAGATGCGTCCAGCCAAGCCTAGTGTCAGTAGGTTGCCCAACGTGAGAAGCGCGGACTGACCGCGCGAAAGAAAGGGCCACGGATAGGGGAGACCATACTTGAGGAAGAGAATGCAGCGGGTCGCCTCGCCCTTTTGCTCGCCGAGGGTTTGTCTGCACCAGTTAGGGATCCCCTGAACCACCCACCCATCTGGCTCTGTTGACCGCGGCAGCTTCATCGCGGGTCGGCAAGAATGAATATTCAGGCGATTTTCTTCATGGCGCGCAGCGCCCTTGGAGTGCGGTGCTCTGCACCGCTTTGGATGCGTTCGAACCTGATGGTCCACCTCGACCTTAACGCCGTCCGTGCTGTGACGGCCAAGTACCAGGAAGACAGCCAAGACACCTCCATCCAGGATTGCATCCTCCAGAACGCGCGCAAGCTTACGCAGCGGCGGCGATCAGCTTCAAGCCGTCGCCGGCGTCCCCGGCACATGGTCGTTGCCCATCAGCATCCAGCATCGCCCAATACCTCAACGTGGTCGACTGGACCGGTCGGCAGATGCATCCGACCAAGCGCGGAAAGTCGACCCCGAGCGGCCGCGAATCCTCGATCGCCTCGGTCTGAGGGACAGTTCCTGGACCACCCAGGTCAAGGCCACCGAGAGCGACTTCTACCGAGCCATCGGCGCCGGTTCCACTCCGCCGCCCAACGCCGGAGCTCAGCCGAGGATTTGCCGTAGCGAAGCGGAGGCAAATACGTCGGGTTGAGCGCCTGGTTGGGGAGCGCTCGCAAGGGCTCGACCGATGGTAATCCCTCATTGAGGGGCTCGGATAGTATAAGTTCGCCGAGGCGGCAGCGGTGCGGGTGAGCACGCTGAAAGGCTGGCGAAAAGAGCTTGGATTATTCGAATGCTGGGATCCGCGCCCTGCGAACCATAGAAACAAGTAGGCGAGCACCACCACCAATAGAAGCGACAGGCCGGCTGCGGGAAGTAGTGAGCGAGTAAGCGGCCACCTACAAGTGAGCGCCCAGAGAATTGCAGCAAATAGCACGCTCCAGATCAGAGCGGGAACTGCAATTAGAACGTCCTTCTCACCTGCACCCAACCCTGAGTCTGTGAAGTACGCGCCATACAGCAAAGTGAGCGCGACAAAAACTGGAAGCACTGCCACCAGAACGCGGGAGCGCTGCGTGCCATGGCGTGCCGGGATGATCACTGTGCTGCCCAACATATTCGCGTTCAGCAGCGGGGCCGTTGGAAAGACTTCATGCCTGGAGAAGCCGTAATGCCGGCCCCGTCTGCTGCAACGCCTGGTTCGGCGGGCTGCGCCCAACCCTCTAGGCCGAGGGTTCGATCACAATTGAATTTTGCCCATCAGGAGCAGGATAAGGAGGATGATCAGGACAAGCCCGACAAGGCCGCCGCCCCCGGCGAGTGCGTTGTTGCCCCTGCGGTAGCCGTAGCCGCCGCCGAACAGGACGAGAATCAAGACCACTACAAGGACCAGCCCAATGGGACTCATGTTTACTCCTAGGGAAGAAAGACGAACACCCTCCCGACGTCAGTCAATGTTCTCGGAAGTTGTTCCTTAGATGCCAAGTTTGTCCCGACGAGGAACGATATCTGGACGTGGGACGGATTTCAACTGGCCGGTGCCCGGCAGTCGCCCTGCCTTACAACCAGCCGCCCCCTCGCCGAACGCCGCGTTAAGCGGCTGCGGCACGAAGGACCAGCCGGAAACACGATGGCCTGTCTCCGCAGTCCGCTTGAACGCATAGTTCAACCAAGCCGCTACGCGGCAGGAACGGCGGAAGCAGGAACCGGGCGCCGAAACGGGCACCTTCTTCTTCACACCCAACCCGGGGTGTGCCACGAAGGAGAAGGAAGATGGATGCATTCGAACAGTCCCGTTTCGACGCCCTGTACGCGCAGCATCTTAGAGCACTGAAGCTGCAAGGCAAGGCAGATGCAA